>JAEORG010000393.1 GCA_016841005.1 Candidatus Thorarchaeota archaeon
AGGACACAAGCAGATAACGAAAGGCTGCTGGTCATAGACAGAGTGAGAAGATGGGGGAGGCGCTAGCGGAATCTGAAGAACGCCTATTCGAATACGTTCGAGAAGAAATTCCTCAGTGTCGTGAATGCGTCGGATTAGTACTACGTTTAAATGGATCAGATTTCATGATGTTGACTCTTCGTTTAGCTGAACCTCAAGTAAGAAAATACGGTTCCTAATTCTTTGGTTCTACCTGAGAATTCTGTACCAATAGTCATAGAGTGTTGAAAATCCACATTTCGAGTACAGTGCAAGTGCAGGAGAGTTCGCCTTCTCAACTTGAAGATATGCGATACTAGCACCTCTTTCTTTACCCCACGACATTAATGCAGAGTTTATTGAACTAGCTATTCCTTTTCCTCGATGATGAGGATCTGTAATAATTCCAAATAGACCAAGAGCTTGGTCCACAATGACACCCATTCCTATCCCTATCGTCGTTCCTCCTGCCCTAACGCTTGCAAAAGCTTTCCCCGTTCGGATTCGTTTTATGATGCCAATTCGGTTTTCCAACTCGAATGAAGTGAATTCTCCCAACTTAAAATAAGCAGAGATCCAATCTTGCTTTAAAGTTTCAGAGATTTTTACTGAAAACCTTCCACAATCACTACTACCATTATTTAGGGGAGCTATCTGAACATAGGTTTCCATCTCCTTTTTGAAGCCTTTCGAATCTAACACTTTATCGAGATTGGTAGGATAGCAACAATTTGTTAATTTGAAAGCTGGAATGAGGTCTCTCTTTTGATAGTATTTTACTGCGGATTCTATTGCTTCATCAAGAGACAAATTGATTAAACTTGAAAAGGGGAGTACGGAGTTAGCTCTCCATGTAACTCCCTTACTTGATCTCAATGTCCAGCCATCGAGATTTCTTGAATCTTCAGCTGGCCACGCTCTTGAAGAAATAAGTTCGAATTTTTCAACAAGTTCTTTGCTTTTGGCCATAACATTGTTCGTTTTACATTGTATTATAATGCTGACCATTTACGCGATTCGCAACCACAACGTAACTTAAATATAGTTAATAGTTATCTTACCTAATAGCATCGCGAAGAATCGCTATTGAATCTAGTCGATGTATATTGTGAAGGTGGCATTTAATGTCAGGTAAAGTAATCCATTTTGAGATTCCTGTGGACGATAAAAATAGAGCCGAAAATTTGTTTCATGAAGTATTTGGATGGAAATCCCGACCATTGACAAAATCTGCAGGGACGTTGGTCACTGGTGAGAATCCAGAACCTGGTATTGATGGATATTTCTTCGAAAGGAGTACAGTTCCATCTGTATATGCAAGAATAATAATTGCAATAGAAGTAGATAATCTGGAAGATAAGATTGAGCAGGTCAAAGAGAACGATGGTGAAATGCTATTTGGGCCTATTGATTATGCTGGTCGTGGACGAATGGCTTATTTTAAGGACACAGAGGGAAACATTGTAGGTATGTTAGAAAGAAAGAAGGAAGATGGAGGTTCGTAAGTTGCCAAGAGTTGTTCATTTTGAAATTGTAAGTGATGATGCAAAAAGAACAAAGAAGTTCTATGAGAAAGTTTTCAATTGGAAAGTTGAGAAATGGCAAGGTCCAATGGACTATTGGTTCCTGATGACAGGTGATGAAAATGAAGCTGGAATTGATGGTGCATTTGGAATGCGGCAATCCCCAGAAGATTCCATAATCAATACTATAGATGTAGATGATATTGACTTCTACACCAAGAAGGTTGTAGACTATGGTGGTGTGATTGTTAGACCCAAATCTACTATCCCCGGTGTGGGGTATTTGGTATATTTTAAGGACACAGAAGGAAACATGTGGGGGATGATGCAGAGCGACTCCAACGCTAAATCTGAGTAACATATTGATTTTAGTAATACTTTTCCATCTGATACCCTAGGATTAGATGAGGATTAGTATTGGTATTTAACTCAACAACAATTGCAGTTGACTTGTTAAGGGAGGTATACACTCAGGTAGTTGCAAAACTGAAGGGTAACCAACACCATCCTGCTGCAATTTCAGAAGCGGTGCGTATCCTTACATTATCTAAAGCAATTAGTCATTATGATACACACTCAGACTCCAAATTTGAGGAAGGAGTAATTACAGAACTCTCTCCAACTGCTTTTAGAAATCATGTGGATCCAATCACAGTACAAAACATGGTTGCTGACTTTAGCTCTGATATTACAACATCACTTGATGCTGTTCATTTTCCTCGAGAGGATATACTGTTTCTTACCGATGTTCTTGGAAGTATTCACAGTATTGGTTCACATACTATCCCTCCTCGAGGATTTTCGATTAAAAGGTTACAAGGAGCATTTTATACGCCTTCTACTTTGGCTTATTTCATTGCAGAGAGAACAATAAAACCTGTTCTTGAGAATCTCTGGTTATCATGCAATAAAGATGAATCATCATTTGTTAACGAACTTCTAAATCTGACAATAATCGATCCTTGTTGTGGTCCAGGTGTTTTTCTTATCGGTGCACTACAGGTCATTAGGAGTATCATTAGAGACCTCCACATCTACAAGAAAATACCACTGAAGAAATTGGTGAAAATACTCTATGGTGTAGATATAGATCCAGCATCTTTGGAAATTGCGCGACTATGCCTAAGTTACTCCTCTGGAAGAAAAATTAGTTTACAAGATACTTATGAGTTCTCGGAAAATCTCTTTACAGGTAACTCAATTATCAATCTATTTGGACCAGAAGGTGAAAGGCATGAGCATTTCTTCAAGAATCATTCATCGCGTCAAGCCTTTGAATGGCGTTCGAAGCTTGCTTCGGTCTTTAAGGATGGGGGATTTGATTTCATTCTATTCAACCCTCCATACGAACGATTGAAACCGAATCTTGCAGAATTTGTGCGAGAGAATCTAAAAGCTGGCTATGTAGAAATAAATCTGGAGGAATACAGATCTTACAAGACACTCATAAATGAGGATTTGAACTATTACAGAAACTCAGGTGAATACAGACATAGCATATTCTCGACTCTAAATACCTATCAGCTCTTTATCGAACGAGCTATTCAAATTGCGAAGCAAGGTGGGCATATCGGTTTTGTCGTTCCATCAACATTGCTGGGTGATTCTTCATCCCGAAACCTTCGCAGATACCTGCTATTTGAGAATGAAATTAAGTCAGTTGATGAATTCACGGAAAGTGCGAGATTATTTCCTAACGTAACACAATCAGTTTGTGTTACAGTAGTGAAAAAGGAGGGGAGCAGTAAATCATTCCCCGTACGCAATTGGTTAGAATCTATTGAAGATGCATACTCTACTCCTTCATATCGTGTTACAACAAAGGGAATTACAGAGGTCTTTGGTAAATCATTGGCAATTCCTCGTGTTAATGCAGAAGATTGGAAGATACTTCAAAAGATTCATTCTCATCCTACACTCTCATCCTATGAGTGGATTCTGAATCACCGTGGTGAACTCGACCTTACACTAGATAAGCAGTTCATCAAAGAAGGTAAAGGCCCTTTTAGACTAATCAGGGGGAGGGATATTGGTAGATATAATCTACTTCCCACTACCCAAAATCTTGAACATGTTTCACTGTCTTTATTCAAGAAGTCAAAGAAAAACTCAGAGAGGATTCACCACTCTGACAACCCTAGATTAGCATGCCAACAGGTATCAAATCTTAGGAATCGTTGGCGACTGAAATTTTCAAGAATTGAAGATGGATTCATACTTGCAAATTCATGTAATTATGTGGCGGTCAAACTTGGCAGCCCCCAATTTGCTCTAGACTACTTACTTGGTATCTTTAACTCACTATTGCTTAATTGGCGTTTTTATGTATCCAGCACAAACAATCATGTATCTAATCGCGAGCTTGCATTACTTCCCGTCGTGAATCCTTTAGAAGATAGAAATCGAGATCTTGCTAAAAGGATAGCAAAACAGGTGAAAACTATAAAGAAGAACACAGCGAGAATCATTCCTGAAATTGAAGCTCTTGTCTTCAAACTATATGGAATCTCATCAGAAGAAGTTGAACGAATTCTTAGAAGTAGAGATTTTGAGCGAGATGAGGAGAAATTAATTCTTGAGTACATTTGAGACAACATTTTCATGGCGTATTGTTGATGCGATAGATATCTCATGACACTCAGTAAGACATCAAATCTGAAACAAGGAACTGACGATAAACTCCTATTCAATCATGTATCCGCAAAACTGAGTGAGTTGGATATTCAGATGATCTGTTCAATTCCTCCCGGAGGTAATTGGCAGGACATTCCTCTCAAGATAGCAAAATTATCAGTTAGGTTAATGAAACTCCGAGAAAATGGTGGTAGAACCACGTATTATGGACGACTACGATCAGATCTTCCTAGTTATACAATTAACACATTTTTCAATCGACCTGGAAATGGAACCTTCATCCACCCTGAGCAGAACAGACTTATCTCCTACAGGGAAGCAGCTCGCTTACAATCATTTCCAGACAATTACAAATTCTTGGGGAGTAATTCATCAATATTCAAACAGATTGGGAATGCAGTTCCACCGCTATTAGCAAAAGCAATTGGTTCTCAATACAAAAAGGGAAAGGTCGTAGATGTCTTCTCAGGAGCAGGAGGAATCTCGCAAGGATTCTCTGATGCAGGCCATCAGATTATAGTATCAGCAGATAATAATCCAAATATGCGAGAAACCTATTCGTTCAATCATCCCAATACAACAGTGGTTGCTTCTGATTTTTCTAATCCATTTGATGTTGAGTCATTTATCGAACTTGTAGACTCTACGATGAGAGGAAAAACAATCGGGATTCTAGTTGGAGGACCACCATGTCAGGGATTTTCCACTGCAGGTAAATGGGATTTGAACGATTCAAGGAATCGTTTGGTATTCTCAATGCTTAGAGTGGTCAAACACCTCAGACCAGAAACTGTTGTAATAGAAAACGTCGTAGGACTTCGAATCCAGAAAAAAGGGGAAACTCTCCTCTCCATCCAAGAAAATCTGAAATCTCTTGGATACGAGAGTGAATGGTTTCTATTAAACTCCGTTCAATATGGTGTACCTCAGCGAAGGCGTCGGGTATTTATTGTTGCTAGTCATTCAGGAAATTTGAAAGGCCCACCTGAAACTTCTTTCTCAGCTCTACGGATGAAACGAAGAAATCAAGAGATGCAGCTTGTATCTCCTGGAAAGGCAAGGCCGATATCAGTTCAGGATGCCATCGGAGACTTGCCTGCAATTGAAACCGGTGGTGGAGAACAAGAGATATACTACGATCCTGAGTGGGCTATCAGTCCTTATCAGCGTTACATTAGAGGGAAAGTATCTTTTGATGAACTGATTAAATATCAGTCTGGGTAAGGTTGATTTAGGATTCAATCCTTCGATACGACACAGAAACATTCGAAGTGAACGTAGATGATAGTGAAAACCATACTATATGATCTTGTTGGAGCTAAGATCTGGTCTTCATTATCATTTACTCGCGAGTCGATTGATGATGGTCTAATTCAGCGGATTGTTGAGTCATATATTTCCTCCGTTCAAGATGGAACATTCTCAGAAGGAATGGCAACGAACATTGATGACCAAGGAATCTGTATTCATACGATGCATGAAAATATCTTGTTACTTGGAATCAGCCATTCTCCTACGGTGACCTCCTATGATATAGAACGCCTTAGTAGGCTCCGTATTGCGTTTAATGCTGTCGTAGAAAATGAAGGTGCTCGAGTTGCTAGTAAATCATTTGAATCCTTTGCGGGACAGATGCTACGACAGGATATTGTTCTCTTCTTTATCTCAACTCTTAATCCGTCGGACATGAATCATACTAGCACAGCGATTGATCGTCTGTTAGGTTATACACAAACTCGAGGAACTTCTCTTTCATTACCTGTTGAGATAGGTCCCTATAATGTTCGGATTGCAAGGATTTCTATCAAAGATGCAGTAGAAAATAGATTTGAGCAATTAGGGGATGCTGATGCTGTAGTCCTAGTTTTAGGAGAGCCTATTCCTGATGAGAATGAAATTCATAGAATTGTTGAAAATCTTCGTAATAAAGGCGCTAGTACAATCCTAGTTGCTCCTGGATCCGATGAGGAGCTTGAGGTTGCAAGGAATTATGAAGTACAGCTAGATCTTGTTCTTTGTGACTCTGTATCATTGAAACCATCATATCTGTTGTTGTCAGTTTTGGCTATGATTGGAAGAATTGATGTACATCCAGAGCTGGCTGCTGAATCGTGGATGTACGAATCCGAAATGGACAGATATATTGGTAAGAAATCAATAGTGACAAATGAGGAAAGCCTTGGACACCAAGCATTCTTTGTTGTCGACAAATTTACTGGTGAAGCCATATTTACCTACTACTATGAATCAAAAGCGCAAGTTCATGAGAGAGTACCTAATGTAGTTGCAGCTATAACATCATTCAGTCTGGGGTCTCGCGAAGGCGCTAAGACTACAGTTGTACAGGTTGGTAACTTTGTATACGCACTTATTGAACACGAGAATTTAATCTTCACTCTGATTACTGCTCAGAAAGATGATGTTGAAGGTATACGCTCCCAATTCTCCTTCCTTCCTGACCTTTGG
>JAEORG010000394.1 GCA_016841005.1 Candidatus Thorarchaeota archaeon
GTTGATGATTCGGGTATATTCATCAGATTGATACCCAAATCAAAGGAGAATCCGACTTACTTGGCAGTGGAGATTAATCCGATTGATGAGAGTGGATATCCCATCAATAAAATTGGAATCATAATAAGAAGTAAGAAGGAACTTGATGCGATTAGAAAGATTCTAGCTTCTGAGAAAGTGGATGAAGCCTTTGAAGCAATTGAGAGAGTAAGTCAGTAACGTAAATTCTATCCAATATACTTGCTTTGAGCTACTCTAACTGCGACCACTTCTCCTATTGCACATTCAGTTTCTCCTGAATAAAGTGAACACGTAACAATGATCTTGCGTTCTTGAAATTCTTTAACCCGTGCTCGAAGCGTGACAGGTTCATCAATGGGAGTAGGTTTTAGATACTTGACAGAGAGTGAACCAGTGACATATCCACTTAGAGGATCTGCATCATATTCCCGCCCCTCTTTCTCACAAGCGGCAGCATTTGCTGTGTTTAGAGAGTGGCAATCAATAATCGTGGCGATGATCCCACCATTAAGAATACCTGGGAATGCCATATGATATTCCTCAGGAGTAAAGGTGGCAACCACTTCATCGCCTTCCCAGTAGCTCTTCAACCTAAGGCCATGCTCATTACTCCTGCCACATCCCCAGCAGTAACTTCCAAGCTCATACCAACGGTCTTGGATTGCTTTCTTTTCCATGAATATCAACCCACAAAAGAAACTCTCCTTGCTAAAGAATTTCTATATATCATCGTCAAAAATATACCCGATGAGTTTGTAAAAAATCCTTCTTTATGAAATTGCATCAGAAGAACAACCATTGCGCTGAGCTGACTCATTATATTATGTGGAAATAGCAATGATATGCTAGTATGCATAACAGTCGAAGGATGGACACAGGAGATGCGGTATTCTGATTTTTGGCAAAAGAGAGTAGTCATTGCTATTACTGCGATTCTAGTTGCGTTCGTGTTAATTCATGGAGGCAATGGAAATATCTCACAATTATCCTACATCAATACTAACGGCCTCTTGATGAAGCAGCACATCATTTCTGAAGCGCAGCCGAATATTTACAGTTCATATTTCGGAGGCAGTAGTTCGGAGATTATCTTCAATGTTGTCTACGATAGTGAGGAAAATCTGATTATTGTTGGCGAAACAGCTTCCTCAGATTTGCCAGTACTCAATGCATACCAGGAGGAATATGGACATGGAAGAGATGGTTTTGTTGCGAAGTTTAGTCCGAATAACGAACTCTTGTGGTCGACCTATTTGGGAGGAAGCGACTATGACCGAGCTCTTTCAGCAGTAGTTGACGAAGAAGGTAACATAATGGTTATTGGCCACACTGCATCCACAGATTTCCCAATTCTTAATGCATACCAAGATACGTATGGTGGTGGGGAAATGGATGCGTGGTATGCTGGCTTTGATGATGATGGTAGCCTCCTTTTCTCATCATATTTTGGCGGAAGTGGAGATGACTGGTTCAACGGAATCGCAATGGATAATGATGGAAATGGAGTTGGTCTTGGAGGAACTAATTCTTCGAATCTTGACATGACTCCGAATGCAGTACAGAGCAGTTTTTCTGGAGAAACAGATGGGCTCATCGTGAAGTTCAATGAAGATGCTCAGGAACCAGTCTATGCCACCTATCTTGGCGGTGCTGGAGGAATGGACCACATAATCGCTGCTGACTTTGATGACAGTGGAAATATGGTTCTAGTAGGAATTAGCGCATCCAACTACACTGCAACGGAAGGAGCTTTTCAAGAGGACTACAAAGGTGGTGACGGAGATGTACTTGTTGCGGAGATTAGTGCAGATGGTGAATCTCTTACATTCGCAACATTGTTAGGAGGAACTGAGTGGGACTTTGGAGGTAGAGTTGCCTATGACTCCCATGGTGATATCATTGTTTCTGGATACACTTATTCATCAGACTTTCCAGTTCAGAATCCATATCAAGCCGCAAAAGCGGACCCTACTGCTGATGCCTTTGTTGCAAAGCTTGACCGATCCGGAGATTTTCTCGTATTCTCAACATTTTGTGGTGGAAATGGTGATGAGCATGCGTATGGTATGACAGTTCTTGATGATGATTCAATCATTATTTCTGGGTGGACTTTCTCAACCGACTTTCTAATCTTAGATTCAATCCAAGGGTCCATCTCAGGAGGCTCTGATGCTTTCATCACGTGCTTCAATCCGGATGGACTATCTCTGAACTATTCGACATACTTTGGAGGCTCCGGAAATGACAATGGTGAAGGTGTAACTGTCGATGATGATGGAGTTCTCACCTTAGTTGGTTTCACCTCGAGCTCAGACTTCCCGATTACATCGGACGCTTTTCAGGATGAAAAAGCAGGACTTGAAGATATTTTCATTTGCAAATTTGGAACAGAATCAGGTACGGAAGAAAACAATGGAGATAGTAGTATAGTATTAGAGATCATCACTTTTGGTGTGATTATATCCCTTTCAGCAATTGTTGTGGCCGCAGCTATAAAGCTAAGGTCAAGGAAAGCGATATAGTTCCATGAGTGTTGCAGCATAGAATCTTCATGAATTTGTCAATCGAGCCTCATGAATCACGCTCTCTTCAGTGATAATCAGTCCACAATAAAAGAGGAATTGCTTGTTAAAGATTAGATATGATGACAGATGAGAGACTCGGTTGAATGGGATCATCCTGCCCATTCATTCTACTTCTTCAAATACCCTAGTTATCAGTAACTCATTAGAATAGTTAATTGAATAAAAGCTCATTAACTTAGTATTTTATTAGGTAGAAGATGAAATACCTTCCTGCCCTATTTGCAGTAGTCTAGAATTCAATTGATACCTTTCAATCCCTGATGCATTCAACAAAAAGTGATTGAAGCACCTACAAATTCATTGTTCTATAGAATTATAGGGAAAGTTAGAGAGGAGGAAATTGGTATTTGAAAAAAAGATACATATTTTGTATTAGTGTACTTTTAGCAACTTCACTGATTATGCTCCCTGGATCTGATGTGGATGCAACAGTCATCTGGTCTGATGACTTTAACGATGGAAACTATGACGATTGGACAACAGATGTAGTGAGCTTTTCCGCAGCTAATGAGTATCTTGAATATACTGAGGATAATTCACCTGGAGTAATTTCCAAAATATATCATAATAGTACAGTGAATTATGGAACATGGAGCTTTGATTTCTTCTACGTCATGCCAGGAGCAATATGGATTTTCTTCTGGGGCGATGATACGAGCATTCAAACTGGAACAGTCTTTTTCATTCAAATATACGAGAGTTTAGTTCTGCTATACAGAAACACTCAGGAACTAGGACATTGGAGTTCAAGTGCAGGTCTGACTGAGGCTTGGACTCATATAGATGTCATACAAGATGAATCATTCAATATCGATGTCTTTGTCAATAATACACATAGAATCCATTACAAAACACTTGATCCTGCATCCGACTGTTCGCTTTTTGGTGTTGGAATGAACAAAGATGGACAGGCTATTGACAATGTGGTTGTGAGCGATTCAATAGATGTAGTGTGTACGGATCCTGAATGCGAATTGGAACATGCTACAACAACTACTACAACACCAACTTCTTCAACAACGCAAACATCGTCTACAACTCCATCTGAACCCTTGAATTTACCAATTGAGATGATAGCTATAGTCGGAGGAGTAGCAGTAGTTGTAATTATATTGGTAATCCTTCTGAAACGGAGATGAGTTAATCAACTCGAGTGATCATTCTAAGATGCATTTCTTAAGAGAGAGAAAGCTGAATTGCTTCTTTATCTAGAAACGAAACCTATTCTCAAGCCTCTCACTTCTACAATGTCATCATAGTCAAACTTATATGCAAATGGTGTGTATGGTGATAATGGTGACAAATATGACAACCGATGAAATGTCAAACGATGATAATGAAGTACGTGAACGAATGAGGAAGCGATTCCAAGAGCTCGATGACCTACAGCGCAAGAGAGAGGAAGCTGGCGCAGCATGGGTCTTTGTTGGATTCTTTGGGTTCCTGATTGTCTTCGCTGGATTGTTTATGATGCTCTTCTTCTTAGGCGTCATTCCACTTACGATTGAGATATTCATCTCCACTGGAGTGATCGTCATTGGGGCCTTCTTCATAGCAATTGCAATCTTTCTCAGGAATTCTCCGAATATAGTCATGAGGGAGATGTAGTCTTCCAAAGACTAGAGGGTGATTGTGTGAGTGAAGAAACCAATGTAACAATACGAGGCTTAGACAGAAATGTCTACAGCCTCTTTTCTGCGGAGGCAAGAAGACGAGGTGTTCCGATTGGAGATCTCGTCACACAGGTAATGCGTATCTTTCTTGAAGAAACGAGTGATAAGCAGTTCAGAATTGAAGGCCAAGATGAATTGACTATAACAAGAAATGAGCTTGAGTCTGTCGGCGGACCTATTGCCTTCAGTGGCATCAAGACCCTTACAATCAGTGGGGATATTGACTGGCCAATGTTCGAGAAATATATCGATGAGATTCGCAAGTCCAAGACTGTGATTATTCCGAAGTCTCTGACCAAATTACAGGTCTTGACAAAATGCAGAAACGTGGATAAGATTATACAGCAATGAGCAGGGAGCTTGATGCTCCCCATCTCTCTCACTTGGTTGAGTCTTGTACATTCAGTTCCCTTTTTGATATCACGTACTAGAAGTTAGCCAACTAAAATATTGTTGACAATCTCTCATCCAAGAATCAAAATCATTAAGACATTTGAAAACCAGTCATTTTTCTATGAGTGATTTATCCCATAATCAAAAGATACTGGCTGGAGCATTGGTCATTGTTGTGGTTGTAATTGCCTTGGTGATTATAACAAATCCTCCATTAATACCTCAGAGCAACACACCCTCAGAATTTCCTGATTTCTATACTAAGAATGAGGATTACTATATCACTCGTATCGGAAGTGTTCCCAGTATTGACCGAGAAACATACCGACTTGAAATAACAGGGCTGGTTGATAATCCAACAAGTTTTACCTTGGATGAATTACAAGCACTGGACCTAGTTGATTTGCCTCTTACGATTGAGTGTATAGGAAATGGCGCAACTGGTAAGCTACTCGGAACTGCCCTATGGAGAGGCTTTATTCTATTTGACTTGTTAGAATCGTTAGGCATCGCAGACAACGCCACAGGTGTGAAATATCTTGCAGCTGATGGTTACTATGCATCACATACATTGGATCAGCTGGAGAACAATGGTGTCCTTGGAGCACTATACATGAATGGTGTAGAGATACCTCCGGTCCAAGGATTCCCACTTCGAATACTAAATCCTGGATATTATGGAATAAAGCAACCTGCTTGGGTAACCCACATTGAAGTTATTGACAGACCTTTGGAGGACTACTGGGAAGATCGTGGATGGGACACTTCTCCACCAATAGCTATCGATTCGAAGATATTCTTTCCAGAAGGAGCAACCTCTGTCAATGCTAGTCAAAATCTACGAATTGGAGGTTGTGCATTCGGTGGGACTCGAGTGAAGCTGGTTGAATACACCATAAATGGCGGTTCAACATGGAGTTATGCTACAATTGTTCAACAGATTGATGCAGATAATGTATGGGTCTTCTGGGAGATCAATGTAAGTTTCCAAGACATTGGTCAAATCACACTACAGGTCAGAGCTACTGATATTTATGATAATAAACAAATCCAGTTTGACTCAACCCCCTTGGATGGAACTAGTAGTTGGCCATCGCTGGTCATTAATGTAGTGTAAGAGATGTAGTACTATATCATTTTGCAAATGCTTAACACCAAGTGCCACTCCTGTGTAAAACGGAGATTTAGATGCGTTCAAACACTATTCTTATTTGAAATGGGATGATTAGAAAGAGATTGATTGATGATGGCTCAGAGCTCTAATAGAAACATAGCGATATCATTTCTCGATCTTGTCATCCAAGGAAGAGTTCGAGAGGCATATGACAAATATGTTAGTCAGAATCTAATACATCATAACCCATATTTTGAAGGAACTAGAGAGGCATTATTTGAGGCAATGGATGCAGACTCGAAAGAACACCCAAACAAGCTAATTGATATCAAAATGATAATCGAGGAAGAAAATCTAGTTACAACTTATTCTCACATTCAACCTACTCCTGATTCTCTGGGTTTTGCAGCGGTCCACATTTTTCGCATCAAGAGTAATCAGATTGTAGAAATGTGGGATGTGGTTCATGCCATCACGGACGAATCGCCGAATAATCATGGAATGTTTTAGGTATAAGAATTGAAACATGTGATATCAGAAAAGTTGGAAATCAAACCCATTGGAAGGCAAATTGCTTGTGTGAATTCTTCCGAATCACAAGTTACTGAATCTGAATTGATTGCCTCAAAAAAAGGAAACTGAAACTATATTCTTGATGGATTTTTTCAATCACTAATTGCCAATGGTTCTTCTAGTATTTTCACATGTTAATACTTGAATTATCACTAAAGGTGAATTACAAAATGGAAAAGTATACTATTACAATTTCATCAATTCCTAATGAAGAATCATTGGGTTACTCGAAGAAGATAGTGAATCACATTAGAAGACATCCAGTGATCTACTATTCACTAGTAGCGTATCTAATACCGTGGATAGGCAGTCTTTTGGTTGTAGGTCCCAAATTCCTGACTGGAGAACCCGTTACCCTCCTTGACTCTCTTTACATGTGGATTCCCATGCTGGTGGGTCCATCTTTAGGAGGGATTTCCTTAACATATCTTGTTAAGGGAAGAAGCGGGCTTAGTCATTTATTCTCACGGATGCGGCGATGGAGAGTGTCTCTCTCATGGTATGCAATTGCACTCCTTCTACCTCCAGGGGCTATTCTTTTTGTTTTGACAACACTATCCATCCTAGTATCTCCGGTCTATACACCTGGTATGTTTCTGATGGGAGTTTTTATCGGACTAATTACAGGGTTCTTCGAAGAGATTGGATGGATTGGATTTCTCTATCCGACCCTAAAAGAGAACACAACTTCATTCAACGCTGCAATAAAAGTCGGTTTGATCCATGGAGCCTGGCACTTCATGGCAGGGTATCTTGGTTCTAGCCAATGGCTGGGAATCTATTTCATTCCTTACTTCGTATTCATGTGGATAATTGGAATGACTGCCATGAGAGTCCTTCAAGTCTGGGTACATAATAGTACAAATGACAGCGTCTTATTGGTACAATTGATGCATGGAAGCTCAACGGGTTTCCTTCTTGCTCTTACTCCAGTAGTTCAAGCTCCTTCAACTGAAACCTTTTGGTTCTTTGTCCTAGCAGTAGTACTCTGGATTGTTGTTTCAGTTGTCATTAAGCGATATGGTACCTCGTTGAAAGCGTCAGCAGACCAGTCAAGACAATCTACTCCAATAGGTGTTACCAAGTTCGTGTAATTGGGGAGCTTTTTGCTCCCTCATTTATTTATCTTTAAGAATCAACTAATCCCACTCTTTCACTAAGTGTAACTGCTCTTTCAGAAAGGAAATCCAAGTTGTGTATTTGCCCCATTTGATGAACCTCATCCAGGAGATACCTTGCAGCTGCTCTACGGTTCTGCTTAAGTCGCAGCCTTGCTTTTAGAATGAGAGCGAGTCCCAGTATCCCTGCAAGTTTTTTATCTCTTGCACGTTCTTCAAGCCGTTCCATCCAAGGACCTGCATACTCTAGTGTGGAAGTTTCTTCGTTAGGCTCAAAGGCAAAGACTTCAGTTTCAGCTAAAAGGAGAAGGTATTCATTCAAATCGAAGA
>JAEORG010000395.1 GCA_016841005.1 Candidatus Thorarchaeota archaeon
AGAATAGGATTCTGAGTATCGTTCTGAACCATTGTAATATATCCTCAGAGTATGCAATCCGAGTGTAAATCTTTCATCAATGAGAATATGAAAATGAGCGATTCCAGAGCTATTGGAAGTAGTACTGAATAATGGTTGGCCATCTAGGAATATTTCAAGAGATTCATTTGGTATTGGATTATTAAACGCTGAGAGCTCAAAATAGAAGTCTAAGAATTCATTGAGTAATATTTCGTTTTGATAAGTACCTTGAAGGCTAAGAGAAGTCTGAATTTTTGATATCTCAACTGTGAATGTATACTCTGATGTGTCTAAGAAATTAACCAAGTCTTGTTCATAGACAACACGGATAGTATTATCTCCCAAGGTAATCCATGAACTATTGCACTCTACTTCAAAGTGAATTTCTCCTGTAGAATTGGTCGTGTATAGGGCAAGTGGTATATTATCCTTGAAGACAGCTATAGTTGCATTTGGTATCGGATAATGTGAATCATCAGTCAAATGGACTGACAAATGTAGGGTATCTCCTGGAGCAAGTAAATCTGGAATCTGATCAATCACAATAGTTGTAGATGATAAGATTGTCAAGACGGTCCATTGACAAGATGGTGCTAATGATAGTGACGAATTACCAAAAAATGTCGCATTAATGGTTGTTAGTCCAAGAGTATGATTTAATGGAATAGCCCAAGAAATGGATGCAATACCATTCATATCTGTCGTGTCTGAACCCAATTGAATATTGAATGTCTGGTCAAAAAAGAACACTTTCTGATTCGGAACTGGATATCCATAGGTACCATTCTGAAGAAGAGTGGCTGTGATTTGAATTGTTTCCCCACGGATTACCACTGTTTCACCTTCTGCCGCAGACTGTTCAGTATTGAACAAGGTAAAAGTCAATGAGAGTAGGATCACAATTATAGCTAGATACCAACCTGAATTCTTGATAGTGTGTACCCCCTTAGGGAATAATTAGTGCGTTCCTTGATTTAGAATAATGCTTGAGTCGAGATTCAAAAAGCCAAAGCATGTATGTCAGATGATAGAAGAATAGTAGTTCCTCTTCCATAGTTTCGTCACCAGTTCATAATCTGTTTCCGGGTTTTTATTCTCCTATAGAGAGTAAGTTGTTAGACGATTTGTTTAGGGGTGTTCATATGCTCAAGGAAGGTACGATGGTTCAGTTCCATTGACGGATATTCTTGGACTAGAATAAGTATGATGAAGGTTTCAGAGATGTCGCTTCACTTGCCAAGACGAGAAGATGTAGTATTGGTTTCTCATGAATTAGATAGGAAATCAAGGTCATGGGTGAAGTTACTCTGGGTAGTTGGTAATACATTCGTTGGAATCTATTTGTTACTTGTTTATTTGTTGCCATTAACAGGATTAGTTAGTCCACCAATAGTTCCTCTGAAGACATTTGTAGAGATAGTTGTCTGTTTTATTCCAGTTTCAACAGGATTGATAATGACTACTAGGAAGGTTCGTAATCAGTATCCATCGGTTTCAATAGAGGATACTACATTATTGATTCAACTTGATGGTCATGTGATAGGGACCTGTTGTCTCGATATTGAATCCGTTTCTGGTTCAGTATACATTGACGAAAATGGAAAGCCTAGATATATTGACAGCATGTTACTGGCTATGCGTGCAGGGATGGACAAATCAGTTACTATGGCTTTTGAGGCCGGTGTTTCAAATGGGGAACCATTTCTGCATATTTTCATTACAGCAACTGGACATAGCTCAAAACAGATTCAAGAGATTCTAAGAAGAGAAGCAACAAGAACCGAAGCAATTCTCTTGTCATCTCTAAATAATGTAGAAATGAAACTTCTGGAAGGAAGCTTTCTTCAAGATGCAGCTTTAACTCATTTGGCTGGAGTTCAAATTGAATCTCTAAATGTAGTCATAAAAGAAGAAACTAAATCACTAGGTATCTTGGTCCTAGATGGATTACCCCGAACCTTTCCAACTCAAGAAACCTCTCAAATTGGAACATTCATTGCAACAGCTCTTAGACAAGGACACACAACAAGTATGACTTGCGTATTTTCAGCAGCTAAGCCGGGTAAGGAGAAACGTCAACTTGAAGGTCAATGGAAAAGTATCCAAGCAAAAGAAAGAAGAAAAGAAGAATCGTTGCAAGATCATTCTGTAAAGAAAAAACTGGTTACTCGTTATGAAGAAATTCAGGATAGGACAGGCTGGTTTGATGTTACAGTGTATTTCAAAGTGAGAGCATCGACTGAAAGACACATTGAAGCAGATGTAGATGGAGTAGGTGGATTAGTATATTCGATTTGGGGCGGCAGTGATAGTATTAGACTCATTCCTCTAAAACTATCAAAACGAACAGTATTTAGAATTATAACTCGTCGTCATTTGAAACGTCAGCGAATGCATATACTTCGTTTATCGTCATTCATCAATACACCGATTCAGCAGCTTCCTGTTATCACCCCAAAACAGTTACCAGTCTTTCCAGTTCCTCCAAGGGATTTAGTGAATAATGAACTTATCATTGGAGAAACAGTCTTTGGAGGACGCCAATTATCGAACGTTGGGCTCAAGATTGATTGGTTAAGAGAACATGTTGCTATTTTAGGAGCAACTGGAACGGGAAAGACCACACTGGTGAAACATCTTATGGAACAGCTGAGTACGAAAACGGATGTGCCTTGGTGGATATTTGATGTTAAGGGTTC
>JAEORG010000396.1 GCA_016841005.1 Candidatus Thorarchaeota archaeon
AAGTAATTCTCTGCTTTTGGTACAAAGGCTAGACAGACAGTTGTTGGATATGAACAAGGTTCTCCAATGAGTCCCTTCTGTTTTTTACAAATACATTCCCTCACACCCCAGGAACTCGCAGACTCAATCATTTGTTCTGCTTTTTGATATGGGTGAATTTCAAGCTCCGTACTGATACTCTTATTGACTGGTAATACTTGGAAGATTACTGGTTCAGTTGTTGCAAGTTTCTTGAAACCCTGTTGATAGTATTTCTCTAGCAATTGTGCGAATACTTCATCCATACGGTTCAACTGGTCTTCATAGATTCCTACAACAAATGGCATGAGACCGTACTTTCGTGCTCCTGCACTCTTTGATAGCCATGAATTGACTTGGCCTTTGCTACGCATGGTTTCTAATAAATTCTCAATGCGATCGATGGAACGACCAAGACGTTGAGAAATCTCAGCCGCTGTTTCACCACTCAGCTTCAATTTACTAGTAAGTTCTGCCTCTTCTGGAGTAAAAATCCACTCTAAGATTTTGATATGTGTTCCATCTTCGACAGCAGGATACCCATTTGGTATGGTGTCTAAAACTCTCGCTAATTCTTCGTATGGATTCGTGGATGCCATAGCCCATCACACCTCACAATCCCCCTGATAATCCTTCCTTAGTGAAATTTCTTATACTTGTTGGTTGATGGAGACAACAATGACTATAGAAAACATCGACCAATATCTTGAGTTTGCAGTTGACACGACAGTTAACGCAGGAAAAGTAACACTAGAGTACTTTCTCAAAGATATCAAGGTTGATAGAAAAAAGGATCAGACACCTGTTACAATTGCAGATAGAGAATGTGAGCAATATATTCGGTCAAGAATTGAAAGGACCTATCCCGATCATGGGGTTCTAGGGGAAGAGAATGGTGCAAGTACAAGTGATTCACCTTTCCGATGGGTCATCGACCCGATTGATGGAACCCAGTCATTTATCCGTGGAGTTCCTCTCTATACGGTTCTATTAGCTCTTGAGTACAATGGTGTGCCTATACTCGGTGTTATTCACAATCCACCTCTTCAAGAGACCGTGTCAGCTGCGAATGGCTCTGGTTCTTTCTATAATGGTGTATCCTGTAAAGTTAGCTCGACTTCTACTCTGAATGAAGCATGGGTACAGGTAACTGACTATGCAGACTTGGATAGACGTCGTCCAGTCTTTGCAAAGAAATTATTGAAAGAGGCTTACTCCTGTAGGACTTGGGGTGATGCCTACGGATATCTCTTAGTAGCAACAGGACGTGTTGATGTTATGATTGACCCGATAATGAACTACTGGGATATTGCTCCTCTCAAGCCTATCATCACAGAGGCGGGCGGAATCTTCACTGACCTGAATGGCGAAGATAATCCGACTGGAACATCTTCTATTGCATGTAACTCGATGCTTCATAAGGAGATCATGAATCTTCTCTAGATTTTTCATTTCACTCTGGACATTTGAGTACGATTCCTAATGGGCTTAGTTCTGAGTTTACCTTTGCAATAACCTGAGAACAATCTAATCCCTTTCCAATTAGTATGTGTGCAAGTGACATCTGGAATGGTGGTAAAAATGGGATTCCACTTGCCTCAAGAATACTGGCGTATGTGTTCTTCACATTTTCGTCTTGGAGGTATGTTTCTAATTGCTTTAGGGTAATATGAGTCTCAAGAAGTATCATTGAGATCTTCTTCATGAAAGCTGGTTTAGGAACGTTGACAGATTCTCCGAATAATCTCTTCACATTCTCTTCAAACCAAATTCTCATTCGATCTTGACTGTATACAGGCAGAACAATCGCTCCTTCTTCCTCATTTTCTGCCGGCATAATCCTGATGAGACCTCGTTTTTCAGCTGAAAGTACAAAATCAGAGAAACGTCGATATCCTATCTTTTCAAATTCCAGTCCTCGTTCTCTAAGATTAATTCCTAGATCCTTGAGAGATAGTGGTGCCCCCTCATTCAGGTTTTCTTCTGTGATCATTGCAAGGAATTGAAATGCCTCACTCACCTCTTGTGATATTTTGACCGATTGAGGTGTGAGTTC
>JAEORG010000397.1 GCA_016841005.1 Candidatus Thorarchaeota archaeon
CCAAGAGAATGTTTTGAATTAGTTGAGCAAATCATCGCTTCCCAACTTGTCTACAAGTCATTACTAGTAGATGGATTACTTGCGGCAATAAGTCTTGCAAATTCAGGTGGACTCATTGATAATCAATTTGCTTGGGCATGGAGAGGATTTGCGTATTTAATCGAAAGTTTAGATGAAATCAACAAAGCTCCCAGAAAATTAGAATATCAAGTGACTTCTTCTGATAGACAACCTCGAAAAGTGCGTAAGATGTTCAAACAAAAGATGCTGAAAGCAATTCGGGAGTTCGAAAAATACATTGTAACTGATTATGAAGTTGGAGATGGTGTTGCTGTCAAGCTGGAACAAGAAATGAAACTGCTTTATGATACAATGAGTCAAGACATTCTGAAGATTGATTTCATTGAAAAATTCAGAAACCAGATTTCAACTCTCAATGATTTTGTTCTGGATTTTATTTTTTCTAAGTCCCATTGGCCATCTTTTACAGAAATTTGTAAGCTGTTTTATGATTGGAACTCAGTTGAAGAAGACCTAGTTAGACCAGCTAAGAAAGCCAGAGATAAAGGGTTTCATGAGGGAGGATATTCAGGCATACTTGAAGGCTCGAAATTCGATACATATTATGGCTCTAGGAGATTTGTTGCGTGGGCATGTATGTTACTGTCAATTGTTCTCACCAAAGAACCCTACAACTATGATCCTAGTTGTAAAGAGGATCAAAAGAGATTTGATTTATGTACTTCTCCTAATGCAGTGTTACAAATCGAACGGCAGAAGATTCCAGATAAAGGGATTCTGGAATGGGAGGAATACAATAATGGAGAAATCATAACGAAACAAGTGCTAGTGAATCATGTTGTGGAGAAATCTGAATTTATACTTGAATTTTCAACCGAAGAGCCAATATCACCACACCCAAGAACAATTCTTATTGAAATGAAAAGACCAATGTTCCTCGATTATGTTTTCAAAGGAAATGGGATTGTTGCCAGAGGGATTTTGGATTGTAATCAAAACATATACAGTCTGAAAATAATGAAACTCCATATTGAGTGAGATTATATTGATTTGGCATTCGAAAATGTCACTCTTAACACATCATTTCACAAGAGAATCGTGAGTCCTGCGATTTCTGAATATCTCAGGATGTATCCGGATAGGGAAATCTCATGGCAGTCAACAAAGATAGGATGACTTGTCGCTTGCTCGGTTTGGAAAAACATTTAGTGGAACTGTGTTTCAATAATGATTCACAAACTATGTACCAAAGAAGCGAAGATAACGATGGAAACGGAAACTGATGAATTGGAATTTGTAAAAGATGTGGTTAAACGCTGCCTCAACGAGTTATATACTCGTGACTCAATTCTGTTTTCGTTGAATAAAAATGATGAGGGCATAAGTGAGGGAATATGCGAACGTTGTATTGTTTTTCGTTTTGCTTACTATTTACAAAAGGAAATTGATATTCACTTTTCGGGGTACATAGTTGACTGCGATTATGATAGCTCTTTCACATTTGACTTGAAAAACAAAACCTCTACGCCAAATGTCGGGAAGAAGCTGTTAAAGAAATATAGCCCTCAAACAGATAGGTCGAAATATGTTGACATCATAGTTCATAAAAGAGAGGATAATCCAAACAGTGATTTCTTTTGTTTTGAGTTTAAAAAGTGGAATAGGGGCACCCAAAGAGAACGTGAGGAAGATATATACAAAATTGAGCAATTGACATCTCATTATAATTATCGATATGGATTCTTCTTGGAGTTTGGAGCTCGAAAAGACACAACAAAATGGACTATATATCAGCGAGATTTCCATAATAGAATACACATCAACAACGAACTTGTATTTGGGAACGATTTGCAAACTAATTAGCCATCTTGATAGAGCATTACTAGTTGCATGCATTACTATTATAGATTCGATTAGTTCTAAGATTTAATTTTGCAGGGCAATGGCAGTTTTGCAAGGATTCCGTGATGAATAAGTTGAATAAGCTCTAGTTCTCCGAGAAACATAGAGAAATGTCCTCCTTTGTGTGGTAGTTGTAGGGTGGGCCAGAAATGGCTGGAATGGACAATGATAAGGAAACCAAAGGACTATCACTCATAGTCTTATTGATTTATCTGAGTACAATCTTTGTCAGTGGATCGATAGTTCTAGCCATGACATCACCTCAGATGTCACCTTACGGAGCTCAGAATCTAGCTATCATTCCCGTGTATTTCGATGACCAAGCACCCGTCAATAACATTAGTTCATTAGATAAGCTGATCCTTACAGATGCGAATAAACATGTGCAGCTACTCTCTTATGGTAAAACGTGGCTTGAGAGAAGAATATCCGGTTGGGTCCATCTCAGAATGAGTATCCACACGTATGGAGAGTCTGAATTTCTAGGTTCTCAACGTCTTGCGAAAGATGCTATTGCAGCTGCTGACAGCACATTTGACTTTTCAAGCTGTAGTCGAGTTGTGATTGTTCATGCTGGTGTGAGCTGGCAGGAGAGTTCGAATAAGAGTTATCCAAGCACCTGTTGGATGCCATTGATAGTTCCAACAAATGATGGAGTAACATATACAGAAGCTATAGTTGTGTCCGAGTCAGATCCATCAGATAGTCTTGTTCATGAATTATGTCATGGTTTCGGCGCAGTGGACCTCTACAATCTTGAGCGGGCAAGGCATGGAATTGATACAAATGAAACATACATTGGATACTGGTGTATCATGGGAAGTGGAAGTACCGAGATGTGTCTATTCAACAAGAACAAGATTAGGTGGATTCCAAATGATGCAATTTTTAGCTATTCTACAGGTTCATATCAACTACCCATTATTTCAATCAACGAAACAACATTGGGATTCAGGGGGATACGTATTGATAGTGCGAATCATTCTGGATACTTCCTATTTGAGGCACGGGCTGGAAGAGGTATCTTAGCCACCTTTGTTGATGAACGAAAAGCTCCTGGTAATGGGATTGTCGATTTAGTTGATGTGAAAGATGAAGGTCGCCCATATCTGAGGGTTGGCGAAG
>JAEORG010000398.1 GCA_016841005.1 Candidatus Thorarchaeota archaeon
CAACGCTCTGATTGGGTATTTGGTCCACAACCAGATATTTGGATTGAATATGCAAATGGCACTGATATAGCAGAGAATAGTTACAGGATTGAAGTTGGAATGGATATAACAGTTAATATGATTATTCCAAAATCATTCCTGGGAGAAGGTAATGAACTTGATGTTGTTCAGTTCTGGGGGACGAGAACAGGTCCCCGAGCGCCAACTTTTGGATTAGAGTACAACGCGACATCAGATCATTGCAATAGTCTAGGTTTCAGATACTTACCAGGTGAAGAGGAACCAAGACCTGCGCAGTTCTTTACACTTGATTCTCTAAGTTCAAGTTTTATAGAAAATGCTGACACCTACGAGGTTGTCTTTGCCATCACCTATGCTATTAATCTCGGAGAAATGATACTTACAACAGGAATGCAGGTAATCGATACAGATGGCAAGCCTGTTTCATCCTCATGGTTGACTGCTGCAGCTGAGGGACGATACGGTAGTCCACCTATCGGATTAGGTATGCCTGTTAATCCACTTGAGTTCTCACTTCCTGACTACTACTATGCTGATATTATTGATGAATCAGGTAGAATCATGCATTATGCTGATGTCAATGATACGTTCATCGTACGCCTGAAGTCCACAGCTCAAATCGGAGAAACTCTTATTCCTCTTGTTGGACAACTTACCTTCGAACAAGAGTACAAAATCAAGGTCAATTGGTCATATCCTGAAACTATGGATACAATAGGTCTCTCAGTCCTATTCGATCAGAATCTGGTGTTTAATGATACTTTTACTGTTGAACTCCTCCCAACTATGGCTTTGAAACTAAATGAGAGTGGCGCTTATCCTGTTGGAGGATACTTGGATCTTGCTTGGGAATGGCTTGATCTTGGTGGTGGTCTTGGGATGTGGTTCCCACATCTAACTGTCATTGAGAATTCAACTATTGATTTATCGAAGTATTATGTGGAGAATCCTACTCTAACTGGAGTCTTTGATGATCGTCATAGAGTTCAATGGGCAGGTTATTTCACCAATGAAACTGATCTTGATCCTGGCTGGGATCAGGGTGGAATGATTGAACCTGAAATGGGTTTAGTTACAGTTCTTGATGTCAATGGTGATCCGATAGTTGCAAGACCTGAGATTTCAGAAAGACAGACGATGAAACTTGCATTTCGCACTGCATTCATTGAGGCATTTGTGTTTAATGATCTTGGAGAAATAGCGAATACTGCACAACAAGGAGATGCGCTGAATCTGACCATTCTGGTTCATCGAGATATCAATTTGATAAATGGTTCAGTAGTTTATGTGATTGAAAATCCTCCTGATCCCCCAGCTTCATTCAATCTAACTTCAGAATTGAAAGATGTGACAATACAAGTTAAAGGGTCTATAATGGATGGAAATGCCACTCATTATTGGAGAATTGATATTACTCATACAATCGTCCTTGACTATGAATCAGGAACAGCGGAAACATCTACACTGTACAGAGTATCGATGTACGAGATAGGTACAGGCTTGCTGTGGAGTGTACCCGTTGCTCGGGACCATGTAACAGTTACTGGTCATGAGATTCATCTTGCGGATGACTTGACCACTGTAATTGTTGAGTTCAGTTTTGATCCTGAAATCGCTGGCATTCCCCTCACAGGAGCTCCTGACATGGTCATTGATAAGGCATCTATTAAAGTGGGTCTTATTCAGAATGTCCGATGGTGGAATGGAACTGATTGGGCGTTTCCAGATCATCTAAACGGAACTCTAGAATATCCTGTTGATAGATACAACGCACTAGTTGACTCTTGGACAGATGAGTATACTGTGATTGATGTATCTAGTGACATCCTTTGGAGTCCACGACATCTTCGTCTTGGTGATGTTCCATCATATACACCACCACTTTGGAAAATAACCGCAGATGGTGCAATTGACCTTGATGGAAATGTCTTCACTGAAGAAGACCAATATTTCGTAAAGAGGGTTGCCTATTGGGAAGACTGGGGTAATATCACAGTGAACGGTATGTGGGTTGGGGTAGGTTTCGACCCTACACCCAGAGAACCCGGTGATGAATTTTGGTCTGAGAACTGGATGGGCGTCGTGGAACAGAATATCTGGTTTGATGCCAATGAAACCTTCTATTGGTACCATGCAGCAGATAACAGTCCTGTTAATTCAAGTGAGATGGCTGACATTCGGGAGATGTTATATGCTGATATTAATGATGACATACCAACTCCTGGATATGAATATGTATTCTGGCTAGCAAAGAATCACACCTTAGCTACAACTACGATTCCTGGTCTTGAATCTGGAAAGTGGTCAACTACCTGGTTTGCCTGGGGTACAACACAGAATTTCTGGGTGGCTATCGAGGAAGACCAAGTAACCATAGCCCATTTCAAGGCTCAATATGCAGGTCTCCTGATTTTCAATGATGATATAGGACCCTCCGATGGCGCACCGGATTTCTCAATAGAAAACGGTCAGGTGGTCACAGATGAAGTCACACATTATGTCTTAATTGACGATGTTGGAAGTATCGAAATCAGACGACCGTTTGGCGCAACGAACAATTCCGGAAATGTGATTGTTGACCCTGATACTGAGGTTCAATTTGGAATCACAATCAACGATGTAGATGTAACAATCTATCCATTGCAGGTTGAACATTCCTCTGCACTGCGAGGAGCTTGGTCCTTTAGACAATCATACGAAGGTGCGATTGGTTTGAATGAGACTAACTTCGACTACAGGATTACTGATGCGACTATCTCCGAAATGGCCTTTGATATTACATTCAATGTTGACCAAGTCAACTATGATGCAGATGATCCATTGACATGGAACAATGCTGTTTCGTTCAAGGTCGATCAGACTTTTGGTGATTGGACACTCAACGATATCGACAATTCTGTCTTAGAAGGTCGTAGCTTAGCTGTGAATTTCTTTGGGGTATTGGCAACAGGAACTCGAACTCAATACACTGCTGGAGACCGACCTGTAACTGACAACAACGGAGCTAGTCAGGATGCTGATTATTACCAATATGGTTCAGCTGACAGTCCCTACGCTAGCGTAGAGATGGGTGGACTACCCTACACTTGGGGTGGCGATGGACACAGTACCATCTACTATTCTGGCTCGAGTACTGCTCCAATTGGTGCATTCTCTTTGATGTACGAGTCAGCTTCTGGTTCTACTATCACTAATTGGAATGTAGAAGCTTCGATGCTCTTCATGACAGCTGGGTATGAGAACTGGGGTGGTGAGGATATCATCTGTGACCCAGTATTCGTCGCTTATACAAGCGCACTGCAAACTGGGACAACTGGTACATACACTGGTGGTGAAGGAGATCCAGCAATCCTCTACTTGATAGTAGGTGGAGTTGTTGCACTTGTAGTCATCGTCTG
>JAEORG010000045.1 GCA_016841005.1 Candidatus Thorarchaeota archaeon
GATGTCTTTGGTGAGATTGAATATCTTTACGATGAGATAAAGAAGGCTCGTGTGTCTGTACTGAAGAAGTGACTGAGGCCCGGTCGAGATTTGAACGCGAAGTATAGGTTCTCTCTGGACGAGCTTTCTCTAAGTACAAATCAGAATGGTCGAAGACTATAGTCCATCTCTTTCTAGCGAATAGAGACATGCTATGGCAACTAGAAAAATCATAATCGCAATTAATGCAATGAAACTCAATCCACTCAAGCTAATAACAAGCACAATCATCAAGATAAGAACAACAAGAACACTTAGTCTCCAGAAATTTCTGTTCAGATCATCGATGCGTCTTCGAAGATCCTCTATTTCTTCACTTAGATCGTCATGATTGCTCTCCTCGCTCATAGCAAATCTACCACAATTTGGAATTCTTGTAGTGATGTATTAAACACTTCCGGGACCATACCTAATTCTAAGAAAAAACAATAGGGAACATAGTGAACTAGCCGATTTATTCTCAAAACCAATCAAAGAACCTTTTTCTTCTCTAAAGCAGATAATTAAATGAGTGCAATAGGAGGTCATTGAATTAGGTAGGTATCCACGCAAAGGAGAATATGGGGACCCAAGACCTCGATGTGGGTGGTGTGGTCGTACATTTGATAGAAGTTCTCTTGATCTATTAAATACGCAGTCACATTGTTCATTCAGATGCAGGTGTGCAGGTAATTTCTCCACGAATTTGTGCTTGGTTCTTTTTTTGAATGGTATAACAATCTATGCCACTTATGTAATAGTAACCTCTGAATATAGATTCCAGATGGTTGATAACATCCTAATAGGATTCTGGATATTTGTACTGTTAACGTGGATTCCAATAATTATTGGATACAGAATAAGGAAAAGTTACGAGCGGTATCACGAATATCCTCAAGATGACAAGGTATGGGCAGATTAGTCGAACAATGCCGAATCATAAGTGGTGGACCGGTCGAGCTTTGAACGCGAAACCTCTTCATCATTAGAAACAAAAGACATCTTTAAGATTGGAAAATTTGTACCATTTGATTACGATTATGCATTCCGACATACGATCAATTATTGAAAAGACGCCAATATTGAGAGGTACTAAAGATATAGTAGTGGAGCGAATTGCAGGTCTTACTAACCAGAATTATCGTGTGACCGCAGATGGAAATCAATATGCTTTGCGTATTAGTAGAGAGAATGCTGAGAAGCTTGGTATCAATCGTGAATATGAATTTGAAGCCCTGAAAGCAGCCTCTGAAGCAGGAATTGCACCGGAGGTCATTTGCTTCATTAGACCGGAAGGTCATCTCATTACTCGATGGATTGATGGAAGACATTGGACGCACGAAGAGTACCAAAAGCCAGAGAACATTCGCTTGATGGTACAGACAATTAAGCGGTTACATTCTCTGCCATCTGTTGCAGGGACGTTTTCGCCATTCTCTCGTGTCAACGCCTACACTCAAACGGCGATGCAGTATGATGTCCCATTACCAAAAGACTTCGATGATTTATTGAAAACGATGAGAGAAATCAAAATTGATCAAGAAAAAGACCAATCAAATTGGCTACATTTCTGTCACAATGATCTTGTCGCTGTCAATTATTTATATTCAGACGACCAGCATAAAATCACAATAATTGATTGGGAATTTGCAGGAATGGGGGACATCTACTACGATTTGGCAACCCTTGTATACACTCATGATAGTATCGGTCCAATCCCGCCCCATCTAGAGGAATTCATGTTAGAGTGTTACTTCAACGAGATCTGTGATGAGTCTCGGACACGGCTAGCGGGGATGAAATTCATGCTGATGCTTTTCTCAGCGATGTGGGGACTCTCTCAATACGGAATGCTAAAGGGAGGTCTGATACAGGAAATCGAAGGATTTGATTATCTTGACTTTGCCCAGTATCTCTTTTCTCATGATGTAAAGATCTGTCAGACAGCATATTTAGAATTAAAGGAACGATGATCAATTCTCAGTTGGTCAAAATGAACTATGAAAAGTGTGGACCGATCGAGATTTGACCTCGCGACGATTTATGCCTGAAAGACCTAGGAAACAGTTTAACGGATGATTATTAACCTACTTCAGGCACTTGAATTTCGATTGGTCAGGAACAAGGAGCCGTCTTGATGAAACGAAAAAGACTGCTTGTAACTACGTTTATTGCTCTCGCGCTATTGCTAGCTTCTCTTCTGTATCTTATTTCACAAGGATGCTGGAATGATATGACTAACTCTTCACCTGATATAATCATACATAATGGTGAAATTCTTACCATGGAACAATCTCCGACACAAGTCGAGGCACTAGCTATCAAAGGTGAGTATATTGTCGCTGTAGGCAATGAGAATGATATTCTTGCGATGGCAGGATCAAAAACCCAATTTATCGACCTCGAAGGGAGGGCACTTCTACCGGGTTTCAATGATGCTCATTCTCATCATATAGGTGACCGGAGCTATGTGAACCAATCATCAGCAGAAGAAGTCATTGAGTCATTACTTAGCTGTGGATGGACTAGCATTTCTGAGCTCTTTGTGAATCAAGAACGCTTGGATGGGCTCATATCTTTGGATCAACAGGACAACCTTCGCGTTCGTGTAAATGCTTATCTTCCGCTCAGCTGGCAGTTTGATAGGTTTGGTGATTGGTATCACGCCTATCAACCGGGACAAGAATATAGTTCAAAGCTGAGAATTGGAGGAGTGAAGATCTTTATGGACAGTTGGTATGTGAATCAGGTTCATTACTTTCCTCAAACCGAATTGGACTCGTTGGTACAACAAGCTCATGAAGACGGATATCAGATTGCTATTCACAGTGTAGTTGATAATTCCACAGACGTTGCTTTAAACGCTCTAGACTCCGCTTTGGATGGACAACCGAACCACCAATATCGTCACCGAATCGAGCATCTCGTCATATTAAGAAACGACCAGATACAGAGAATTGCTGACCTAGGAATAATCGCGTCTTTCCAACTCACATGGATCAATTCAGATTGGATGGAAGCAGTATCATGGCCGGTTTTGCAGAATTACTCACACCTCGCGGGTAGATGGAGAGATATTCTTGATGCTGGGATACCCTCACTTGGGAGTACCGACTATCCTTGGATCTTTGGAACAGAGCGATCAGCAATGTCTGTGGTTTCAAGTGCTGTTACCAGAGTTGGTGAACTCGGACTCACACCAGCAGAATGGATGTTAAATCAGACTATTAGCGTGGAACAAGCTCTGCGGTTATTAACAATTGATGCAGCTTATGGCACATTTCAGGAGGACATTAAGGGGAGCATTAAAACAGGTAAGCTTGCAGACCTAGTAATTCTTTCAGACAACCCTTTGACAGTTACGGAGAACGAACTTGCTGGCATAGAGGTTTTGATGACAATGGTTGGAGGTGTTGTGGAATACACCGCTCTAGGACAACAGTTTCCATCTTCAGTGTGCGTGGTAGCTAGTATTCAAATAATAGAAAGCTCAGGCCAACAGATAAAGATGGAGATGGTGGACCGGTCGAGATTTGAACTCGTGATTTTCTCTATGCAATTTGATTAAGCCAAAACCAAAAAAGACTATTTTTGTAATATATCAAGTGGAGAGTTCATTTTTTGGAGAGGCGCATATATCGAGAATATGGAAATCTACTGGCAGTCATCGGTTTGACACTATTGCTGATTTATATTGTCATCGTTTCCTATTGGCTCAGAGACCCAATTGCATTTTCAAGACCCTCGTATACTAATGATCCTCGTACACTTGTCATTCGTAGTTTCCTTCCACTTGGCCTCATCCTTACTTGCAGTGGAGTAGTTACTCGGAGAAAGTACAGAGAGGGAATTCTATTTCTGACCAGAGCTGATGAACCTATACATTCTGGTAAACCTTGGTACAAAGGATCTGAATCAGGATTGTTCATAACCTCTTGCGGGCTTGTCGTTTCTACAAATGAAATGTCAAATGATACA
>JAEORG010000046.1 GCA_016841005.1 Candidatus Thorarchaeota archaeon
AACCCTTACTAATAACTCATGGTTCACTCAAAGGAAGCATTTTTGGGATTTCATCAATGAACCCATATTCAAGTAGTAGTTTCTTGAGTTCTCGTGATCGGGGGCCTTCAAAGTAATCATGGAATATACCTATCATGAGACGAGCGCTTGATACGAAATCCTCTCTTCTAAGTGACCTTACAACCTCGTCGATTTCAGTGAGAGTATCCACAGCCATCAGGCAATAGAATATTGGTTCTGTTGCAGAAATATATGCTTCCCAAAAAGGAAGCGTATAATTATCTTCTAGAAATTCCATCAATTGTGTATGCTTTAGTTTTTGCTCGTCATAAGTGCACTTTACCAAGAAAGGAATACCTTGAGCAGCACCTAACTCCAAAAGCGCTGTGAATACTACACCCTCTCCTTCTATGAGCTCATCAATCGCTCGTCGGATCCTTCTAGCAGATCAACCAGTTTCTTTAACTATTTCAACTATTGACATTCGAGCGTCTTTAATCAGAGATCCAATAACACGAAGGTGAAGTTTATTCAGTTTCATCTTCTTCCCGTGCCTAGTTACAAATGAATGAATCTCTAAGGAATTTGTCCCTTTCAAACCTCGTAGGTAAGAGCTTAATTCAGCTAAATCGGAAGGAGACAGATACTCAGCAACAAAGGCATAATGACCATCCGTATAGGCTGCTGCAGCAACTACAGAGGGATGACCACCAATTTTATGGACCCATTCATGCTCATCCGGTGTTCCATCTGTGTTTACCAATCCAAAGACAAGATTAGCCCCAATCATAGCGGTTCGCAACGAAACGGTATATCCTGCAATGACCTTTGTTTCTTCTAGTTTTTGAACACGTCGTTTTATAGCATTAGCTGTGATACCGAATTTTCTTGATAGTTCTTCATATGTGATGCGACAGTTGCGATTCAACTGCGCTAGTATTCCTTTATCGATTTCATCCACATGCTATCCATCCAAAGTTGATTCTTAATGGTGGAATACCAACACATAAGATAATCGTATCACGAAATTTGAATAGACTTGGCTGTGAAAATATTCTTCATGGCACTAGGATAATTGATTGTATAATCGAAATCAAGTGATAGAAATGGGTGGAATCATTTTCTTTAGAACACGGATGCTTAACGAAATTGTTGATTTTTACATTAAACGAATGAAAATGAACGTCTGGTTGGAACAGACAGGTTGCACAATTCTGAAGTATGGAGGTTTCTTACTGGGTTTCTGCCAAAGGGAGATAGAAGAAACTGATGGCAATATAACATTCTTTTACCAAACAAAGGAGGATGTCGATAGGAGGTACAAGGAACTCAGAGACATCTCAACAACCCAGCCCAAAGAGAATGATGCCTATGGCATCTATAATTTCTTTGCATGCGATCCCGAAGGTCGATCAATTGAGTGTCAATGTTTTCTTCATCCGATAGATTACAAATTCGAGTGATGGTAGGACATGTTATCCTAGGGCTGCCAATAACTCGTCCATTGATATTTTCCAAATACTTCCGGTTTTAAGGGCAATAAAGATACTATCAGAATTACAGGAAATGTCCTTTATGCTATTTCCATCAGCAGTAGCAGACAATACTTCATCAAACGTGTTTGTATCAAAGACACGAAGTGAACCATCATCAGATATAGAGAATAATAAATCGCGATTCAAGCATAATCTGTTGACATTATCAACATGCTCCCTAAGAGTCGCAATACATGACCATGTAATTGTATCCCAAATCCTAATAGCACTTTCAAATTCAGGAGGACGTGGAGAACCCGGACCACCCCACCAGATCTCTCCTGAACCCGAGTATAGTCTGTTTGAGTCGTGATGCAAACAAAAGATGCTTGCGTCAGTTCCAATCAATTCCGTTATGAAATCAAGGTCACCGAGTGAAATCACCTCGATCTTGTTTCCAATTCCTCCTGTGAATAGGTGTTGTTGCTCACTATCAACACACAGGTCTAGCAGAATATTCTGATCTGATTTGTAGGTATCAAGACATTGCCAAGATCCTTTATCCCATTTCTTGATTTCAGCATCCGCTGAAGATGATATGATGATGTCATCCAAACAAGTCAATGCTGTCACAGAACCGGTGTGACCTGCCAGCACTTTCACGACTTCTAATGTATCTTTATTAAAAATCCGAATAGTGTTGTCAAGATAGGAACTACCCGCGTAAAGAAAATCAGCATCAGCACACAGACTATTAAAAACTGCATCTTCAATCACAATAGATTTGAGAGGAGACAGCTCGTCAATGTTCCATTTGGAAATACGTCCATGATTGTCGGATGAAAACAGAAAATCAGGATCTACAACTATCCGAGAGATATTGTAACCATGATGAGATGAATCGATTTTCTGAGCATAGGGATCAAGAGGTATTGGTGGGGAATCGTTAATCCAGTTGACTCTCCTTTAATGTTTCAAAGGGACAGTGAGAGAACCATCTATATTATTGAAACGATTGTGCTGTTTTCTGGAGTCCAACCCAATTTCTTGGCTTCGCGAAGTGCTTCTGCAGCTTCTTTGTATTTACCCTGTATCCAAAGAAGAATGCGAAGCTGGTTCCAATACTCAAAACTCTCAGATTCGTTCTTCATCTGTTTTCGAATCCCTTTTTCGATCTTTTTGCATTGAGAGGCTTCATCCTTGGTTGTTCTAACTGCATCTTTTAGAATGTTGTAAATATAGTCAGGTGGACGTAAGATGGTATATTCGATGAAATCTGATGGGCGTTCATTCAAAAACGTGTTAAGAATTGAAGAGGGTGTGTCTTTGACCGTAGTTAGATTACCAGATAGAATGATTTGCTCATATTGGTTCTCCATGAAATTAAGCAACTCTTCGAGGTTCTGTGAGATTGTATGGTCACGACCGCGTTCTGTGATGGAGCTATTCCATTCTGAATAGATTAGCTCAGATCCAACTTTACTTAGAGCTCTTGGTGTTGGTGATATCTTTTTCAAATCTGTAAACAAGTTTTTAATCGAGTAAATCGTTCTCTTCTTTACTGACAATTGAACCACCTAGCACATCTCAAATGTATTGATTTTAAACTAGATAAGTTATGTGCGAATATATGTAGTACATTCAGATGATGTTTGTTATTCTCCTAAAAGGGTAGTCCGTAAAGCATCCAATCGGGAAGTCCTGTTAGCAAATTGATGTAGAGCACGCCCACAAATACGAGTAACGAGATTATA
>JAEORG010000399.1 GCA_016841005.1 Candidatus Thorarchaeota archaeon
CCAAACCGCACCTTCAACACCTGGAAGCTCTTTACCCAAATCCTTTGATGTAAGTCCTTTTTTCCTAGCTTCTTTGCGTTCATCCCAGACTTCTCGTTTTGTTTCCTCCCCTGAACTTGCTCCATACTTGGCGATTTCTTCAAATATTCCAAGAATAGCAAGTGCGATTGAGGATTTTCCAGCTCCAGATTCTCCCATGATTCCGACAGCCTCTCCTTCATAGATTTCAAAATTAACATCTTCAACCGCTTTCACTATTCCTCTTGTAGATGTGTAGTATGCTTTTAGATTCTCAACTTTCAGAATCACATTATCGTGGCTGTCTGACATATTGAGAGTGCATGCAGTTTCGCAATTATAGTCTACTGATAACGCATACTCATCACCAGTAGCATTAAATCAAGCTAGTTTTTCAGTTGCGTTTCACGGAGTTCGAAGTAATGCCCACAAACAATCGAAATATTGTTGCCATATATCTCACCTTTGCCCTCCAATCACTAGGGCAATCAATTGGGTGGCAGTTTGGTACATATTTCTTGCAAAATGAATTGGGTGTTCTCAACTTTGTCATCCTGACAGTGATTTGGTCCATCCCTACTTTTGTTTCAATTGTAGCGGTGAGTTTTTGGGGTTCTGCGTCTGATAAGAAAGGAAAACGTAAGCCGTTCATGATTCTCGGATTTACAGGATTTTCTGTAACATATCTTCTTCTTTCCTTTGTAAGAAGTGATGTTGAATTTCTTCTTATTTCCGCAGTTGGGGCGTTATTCTATTCATCATCCATTCCAGCAGGTCAAGCACTAGCAACTACTTCCACAGAGAAAAAAGGGGAACGGCTTGGTTATATGATAGTTGCACAATCCGCGGGGTGGTTTGTTGGATCTCTGGGTAGTGGCTTTCTCTATGATATAATAGGAATGTTCGCTCTCTATCAAATATCTGCAGCATCCTGTATACTTGCAACTCTTATCTGTCAAGTTTTCGTTAAAGATGTAGATTTTGAGCCTGTATTAATTGGTAAGAGAAAATCTGCTTTGTCACTATTGAAGATGCCAGGAATGACAAGATTAGTGACTGCTGTTATGCTTAGTGCCCTTGGTATTGCAACGATTAGCTCTCTAGTCGCAATTATGATTGTGGACGAACTTGGTGGGTTTCCTGCGTATGTAGGTTTGGCAAATTCAGGAGCAACTCTTCTTGCTGTTATAATAACGGGGTATATTGGGAAATTAATAGATAAAAAGGGGCCCTCTGAGATTTTAGTCACAGCCTACATATCATACATACTATTTGCTATTGCTTATGCGATCGTGCCGGATGCTATCGGTGCTTCAATCCTATTTGCCATACCAATTTATCCATTAGCTAATACAGCTGCTTTTGCTTTCGCAGCACTTCTATCAGGAGATGAAGAACGAGGAAGTGCAATGGGTTTGATAAACGGAGCACAAAACGCAGGAGTAGCAATAGGTCCTATAATCGGAGGGATTTTTGCAGAGTATGTTTTCTTTCGCGTTCAGCCTGTATCCTGGATTAATATGTTATTCAATCTTATAGCATTGATAATAGCTCTATCTCTACTGCCTATTGCTAAAACACTTCACAAGGAAACTCAACATTCTGAGGGAAATATTACATTGATTGAACCTACCGACTAGTCGATTATGTCTAACTTGCTTGTATAGCTGACTCACAATTTGGACATAATGCTGTTGCAGAATCCACCCATTGGACTTTATCCAACTCTAGTGCTGCACCACAATAAGGACATTTCTTAGGGAATTGATATTGATCTTCAGTACTAGAGAGGTAGATTCCCTCTTCTTCTGATTCCGATTCGTAAGTTCTGGCAATCTCCTGTGCTCGACCTAATGTTTCAATTCTAAATTCTCTACGCCTCTGCATATTCTTAGAGAGAATCCAGAACAATAATGCGAACCATAATACCAAAAAGCTGATGCCATATGTAAATGGGACTAGGACTACTGCAATTATCATGATAATACAATTACGCCAGAACACATTTCTTGAATCTGAATCATTGTGTTCTTCCACTTCTATGAATACCCCTATTCTAATTCAACCCTTTTTCCGTTGATAAACACTTGTTCTACCTTGCTATAGAACTCAAAAGGATGCCCTGACCAAATCACAATATCTGCGTCCTTTCCTTTCTCAAGCGAGCCAACCCTGTTATCAATTCCCAGTATCTCAGCTGGATTTAGTGTCACACACTTTAGAGCATCTTCACGACTCATTCCGTGTTTAATAACATACATTGGTAGCAGAGGGAAATAGTTCATTGGAGTGAGAGAATCCGTTTGAAGTGCAATCTTGACACCAGCGTTGTTGAGTGTTACAGCAGTTTCAAATCCACGTTCTCTTGTTTCCACTTTACTAACCCAAAATATCGTTGGTCCTACTACTGCAGGAATTCCTGATTTCGCAATAAAAGATGCAATTTTATGGCCCTCGGTGCAATGGATGAGGATAAGTTTCAAGTTGAATTCTTTTGATATTCTAATAACAGTGGCTATATCATCAGCCCGATGACAATGTGCATGAAGTGGAATCTCTCGTTTCAACACCTTTGCGATAGTTTCCATCCCAAGGTCTCTCTTTGGAGGTGTTGGTTCAGCTTCTCCTTTGTCTTTTGCATCCCGAGATTTTGCTCCGAATGCCTTCCATTCTTCCAAGTAATTTTGTCCATCGGTGAATGTCTTACGAAGTAGTGATGCTGTTCCCATTCTCGTTGAGGGTGCCCGTTTTTCATTACCATGAACTCGTTTGGGATTTTCTCCAAGTGCAATTTTCAATCCTGAAGGCGATAGTACTATCATCTCATCGACTACACCATTACCAACTGGTTTGACAATGAACGCTTCTCCACCAATCACATTTCCTGAACCAGGACCTGTATTGATGCAAGTGACTCCACCTTTTACAACCTCCTTGAGAGAGGGTTCATCTGGATTAAATGAATCAATCCCTCTGAGTTCAGGGGTAATTGGAGTAGTCATCTCATTTCCATCGGCACCTGCCCAACCAATTGAACCATCAAAGAGGCCTTGGTGACAGTGAGCGTCTATGAAGCCCGGGAGTACAAACTTACCTTCTGCGTCGATGATTTCAGAATCTTGTGGTATTGACACATCTTTCCCTACAGCATGTATCTTCTCCTCGTCGAAGACGATAATCCCATTTTCTACTGTACCATTAACAGGACAGAGTATAGTTGCATTCTTTATTGCTTTCAAGTTTGATCTCCTCTCAACTAAGGACCATTCCTAGCATGACAAAAAGCTTCTGTTAGGCGACTCTCCATCAACTTGATTAGATTCCAAGAATATTACTTCGTTATGTCAGGCGGATGTACTATCGGAGCTAAGAAGCTACCTGGCAGGCTCTATTTGTTCAAGAATCGAGATCTTATCTATGATGATTTCAAAGATAGAGTAATTTTTGATGATCGGCTATTTGCTATTACTGGAATCGATATTGGTGAAGGAGTTGAGCGAGGAGTATCATTGGGTGTGAACAGCGCAGGTCTTGCTGTATGTAGCTCTTCTGTTCTCATTAATGAAGGAGCAGTGTATGATATCTTGCTTGAAGAAATCCTTAGAGATGCTGATACAATTGAGGAATCTGAGAACATTGTTAGAAAGGCGGTGGAAGCTGGTCAGGAGTACCAATGGTGTAATTTTGTACTCGGTTCAATTGATGAAGTCGGTGTGATAGAACTCATGAGCGATGCGTATCATCTCGAACGTGATGATACATATGTCGTCAGGGCCAATCACCACCTCAAACTTCCCACTGCAATTGATGTGAATAATGCCTCAGCTGAGGAAAGGGAAGCATGTGGCTCACTTACTACCAGTCAAGAGAGAAGACAGATCGCATCAAAGATGGTGGTTCAAGCTACTGCTCTTCAAGACTTCATATCGATTGTAAGTTCTCATAGTAAGTCGAGAGGGTTTGACTCAATCTGTAGACATCGAGATGCTTTGGTGTCTAGCGGAGAATATCTTGGTGAAACTTCGTATAGCTATATTGTAGAAATTTTACAGTTAGACGAAGGTCTCTCTGATATCACAATCCATGTAGCCAAAGGAAATCCATGTTCTCATCCTTTCAAGCAAGTACAAGTGAGCTTTGAAGAATCAGATGAAACACGTTTCAAGATTATAGAGGAGTTTCCTTAGCTAGTTTCATTCTCTTTGAACCAGTCTAGTGTGTGAGCCATCCAACCTGCTACTCTTGAGATTGCGAACAGGTATGTATTGTACTCTATAGGGAATCCAAATGTCGAGTATACTGCCGCGTTATACAAGTCAACATTAGGAAAGACTTCTCTACTTTTCATTTTATAGATGATATCAGCACCGACTTCTGCAATATTAGCAATCAATTGTGGTAACCATTCGTCCTCCGTATCTTGAGTTCGTCTAATCAGAAATTCCCGGAGAAGCGCTGCTCTTGGATCAATAGTCCTATAGATACGATGACCTAGACCATAGATTTTCTGTCCGTTAGTAATTCTTTGGCGAAGCACTTCAGCTAGATTCTCTACATCTCTGAGTTCATGAATTGTCTTCATTGCAAGCGTACCTGTTCCATGATGAAGGGGGTCTGGATGAGTTTTGACGGCTCTCTTAATTGCTTCTCCGGGACTTTCTCCACTTTCAAGAGCTCCAATCAATGATGTAAGAGATGGATTGTCAGGATCGTCCATATGTAGGATCAGACTTGCATCAAAATCTCGAAGATCAACAAAATCTACTTCCCAGCCCATTGTATGAAGAATATTCCCTGAGTGTCCATATCGGTCTGTAGGTTCAACAGGCTCAAGTCCTTGATTAAATCTATATTGGCCATTGATTGCGAGTGGAGTGAATGATACAAATCTCAGAAGTGCATCATGAAGTGTTAATTTTCCATTAGTGGTCCAGTCATCTATTTTTTCTGCAAGACACTCAAGAACATACTCACAAGACTGTTCCTCTCTACTGAGGATGTCATCCTGATACTCTTTGAATTTATTTCTTGATGATTGCATGGCTTTTGTTATCTCGTTCTTACGAGTTGGGCTAGGAACTTCATCATTTACAAGGAGATATAATACAGTTTCATAGTCATGAAGGAAGGCAATAGTTGTAGTGACATGGTCTCTAAAGTAGAGCACTCCCTTTTCTGCATCAATTCTGCTGATGGAACTCGTCAATGAAACCTCCAGATTGCTCCTTACAATGAATACTAACTCAGCCATTGAAAAGGACTACTCTTTCCAAAAGGTTATTGTTATCACATTGGACAGGTATCTTGAGGGTGGAATTGTGACTTGGCAAGAACGAATGGGAAAACAGCCTGATTCGGATTATATGTCAAATGTTGTATTGAAATTCTGCGTTAGTGTATTTCTGATTTCAGTTGTTACCTTTATTATCTTTGTAGTAGTTGGAGGTCTAAATCTTGATTTGCGACCTCCTGGTCCGTCTCCACCATTACCATAGTGTGTATCAAAAAGAAACGGGGTGGATGTGACAAAGACATCCACAATGAAATTGCATTATAACTTGGATGCAACAAATGCACAGAGATCTGCAAGTCTGTGTGAATAACCTGCCTCGTTATCATACCATCCCATTACTTTGACCATACCTTCCTGTGTGTATGTTAGCAATGAATCAAAGATACATGAGTGGTGGTCACCAATATAGTCTGATGATACTAGGGGGATTTCTGTGTACTTCAAGTATTCCTTTAGACTTCCTTCTGAAGCCTTCTTGAATGCATCATTGACTTCATCTACTGATGCAGTGTTCTCCAAATTGACAACTAAGTCTACTATCGATACATCCATTGTCGGTACTCTTATTGCCATGCCATTGAGTTTTCCAGCTGCCTTTGGATACACTAGACCGATAGCTTTTGCTGCACCAGTTGTTGTTGGTATGATATTCCATGTTGCAGCTCTAGCTCTTCGAATATCCTTATGTTGCATGTCAAGTATTCTCTGGTCATTAGTGACAGAGTGAATTGTAGTCATCAGGCCAGAATCGATGCCAAATCCTTCGTCTAAAACCTTCACCATCGGTGCTAGACAGTTTGTTGTGCAAGAAGCATTTGAGATGACATGATGCTTGTCAGGATCATACTCATTCTCATTGACTCCCAGGACTGTAGTAAACATCTCACTCTTTCCAGGTGCACTTAAGATAACCTTCTTTGCACCTGCCTGAATGTGTTTCTCAGCATCTTCCCGTTTCCTGAATAAACCCGTACTTTCGATTACTATATCGACACCTATGTCTCCCCAAGGGAGTTTTGCTGGGTCTCGTTCAGATAGCACCTTGATGTTCTTACCATTTACAAGAAAACCGTCATCCTTTATGTCGACAGTACCATCAAACTCACCCATTGCAGTATCATATTTAAGAAGATGTCCAAGAGTTGCTGCGTCACTCAAATCATTAACTGCCACAACTTCAAATCCGCTCTTCTGAAGAGCAGCTCTTAGTGTGATTCGTCCAATTCTTCCAAAACCGTTGATTCCAACACGAACAGTCATCACATCGCCTCTCGAATGGTGATTCCCAAGATGATTTTCTAATCTGTTCCGCTTTATATTTTATGTCCGGAGAATAGAATATTATTTAGAATATGATATTTGGTTGATAGATTTCTGGTATTGTTTCATTCCGATGTAGTATGCTGGAATTAGAAGTAATTCGACCAGTCCTACTAGAATAAACGGAGTCATTGGGCCGAAGAAATCCCAAAACAGTCCACCCGCAAGAGGGCCGAAGAATCTAGCTGCACCCATGGCAGCTTCAAATCGACCAAAGCCCTCTCCTGCACGGCCCTCATATGCAGTTCCTAAAACTGAAGTCATTACAGTGTATGCTGCAGTACCCGCAACGATTTGTAAAGTGAAAAGAGGTGCTACAAAATACATCCCATACCAGATTCCTGCAGTAAGTGCGGGTAAGAATGCAAGAGTGAATGTACTTGCGGAAACAACCAACGCTGATCCTGCTACAATTGCGATCTGGTTGGATTTGTCAGCTACCTTCCCTATGTAACCGCCAAGAAATGCAGTGATAATACCTCCTGGAAGATACAGTAGCGCAACTAATTCTAATTCTGTAGTGAATGACTCAAAGATGTATAACTCAACAAAAGGTGAAAGCAATGCTATTACGAAAGCATCTATTGCCGCTGCAAATACCAATGCTAAAATGCTCTTTCCTAATGTTGAGTTTACAGATGTTATGATTTGATCTCTGGTTGGGATTGCAGGACGTCGATCTGATAATACTACGACTCCCCCGAGTACATTCATCACTGCATAGAAGAAGAATGCAAAATAGAGATTAAACATAAAGTATATTGTGAATCCAATGAATGTACCTAGAACCTGACCTTTTCCATTCGCTGCACTACGTCGTCCAAAAGCCTCAGCTCTGTTATCCCGGATAACCCTTTCCGAAATTTCGGCATCACTACCTACAGTGTAAAAGGCTGCACCCATTCCCCAAATGAGGCTATTGATAATCAGGAAATCAATTGAATTGACGAAGATAGAAATCGCCATCCCAATGTATGCAACTGCTCGAACTGACGCACCAAAGAAAATGGATCCATGTCTTCGTCCATGTTTTGTCAACCTCCCGGCAATTGGAGAGAAACCAGCAGATCCTAGTGTTAGAAGTGCAAAGATTAGTGCGACTTGAAAACCTGACGCACCGAGTATTGTTGGGTCATAAGCAACAATTGGAATTATGAATGAGATAAAGAAAAATCCAAGACTGCAGAGAAATGCAGAGTTATAGACTGATTTCAGCGAAATCCAATCGCTTTTCTCCTTTGTATCTCCCATTCCAATCACTCTGCGTAGTGACTGGTGTAAGAAAAATGTTCACACAACTGTAACCTGTCAGAATCATAACCTATTCAAGCAAGTATGACTCCTTTTCAATACGCTTTTACGGTGAACTCATTGCTTGACGATGTTATTGAATACTTGGATAGAAATTTGGATCATTCTATAGGTGATCTTAAAGAAATATTGAGATTCCCCTCGGTTGCTGCTAAAGGAGAAAATATGGAAGAAACCGCTGAGTGGGTATCAAATCGACTAGATAAACTGGGACTCGATGTTACTATTCACAAGACTTCCGGACAGCCAGTTGTTACAGGACATCTTGATGTTGGAGCAAAAAATACTCTGATGTTCTATGACCATTATGACGTACAACCTGCTGAACCTTTTGACTTATGGGATTCCCCACCATTTGAACCCACTGAACGAGATGGCAGACTATACGCACGAGGAGTGGCGGATAACAAAGGTGATACAGTCTCTCGTATCTGGACAATCAAAGCATTTTTGGAAACTGGAACTGATATTCCTGTTAACATCAAATTTGTTGTAGAAGGTGAAGAGGAAATTGGTTCTCCTCACTTGCCAGAGTTTGTAAAAGGCAACAAAGACTTCTTGAAAGCGGAGGGAGGAATCTGGGAGTTTGGTGGAGCAGGTATCGATGGAAAGCAAGAGGCTTGGTTGGGTCTCAAGGGTCTACTATATGTACAACTGGAAGTGGAACGTTTGAAGATGGATGCACATTCAGCATATGCATGCATACTCCCATCTGCTCCTTATCAACTAGTTTGGGCACTCAACTCATTGAAGAATCAGGAAAGTAGGATTCTGATTGACGGGTTCTATGATGATATGGAAGAGCTGAGTGCTTCAGATCTCAAAGCGATTGCGAAAGTCGATATGCATGAAAATGAAGTCATAGATCATTATGGAATTCAAGCATTCCTCAATAATATGAAAGATGATGAACTCAAAGAGGCATACTATAATGCTCCTAC
>JAEORG010000400.1 GCA_016841005.1 Candidatus Thorarchaeota archaeon
ACAGAAGTAAATATGACTTGGGTTGACGTTGATGGCGACTACAAGGTATGGCAAATTGACCTAGGTAGATTTCAAGGAGGGGATGTAGTTTCCTATTACTCTATGGCAGTTGATGAAACAGGAAATTGGGGAATCAGTGGATATTACAGGCTGACAATCCTGAATCCCATAGATTTCATTACTCCCTTAGCCGCTTGGCAGATTTTAGCTACAATAGGGCTCATATCTGCACCAGGGGCTGGATTTGCGTATGTGTGGTCTCGGAAACGATATACCAGAGAAGAACAACGCACACTAAAGAAAGCCGCTCGAAAGAGAGGCCGCAGAGCGCGTGGTCGAGGACGATCACGTTCTCAACCCCAACAAGATGGAGGAGATTAGATGGACTTTGGTACAATACTACTAGTTGTTGCCGCAGTAGTTGGTATCGTTGATATCTTGATAATGCTAATTGGACCGAGAATTCCGGAGTACGAATCGTTGTCCTTTGGAATGAGCATTATCGCTGCGATATCTGCGATAGGTGCGCTATTGTGGATGACATCTCTAATATTTAACAATCAATTCCAATACGAATATGTCTATGTGACTACCACTTCAAGCTCTGACTTGCTACTGAAGATATCTTCAATATGGGCAGGTCAATCTGGTTCATTGCTTTTCTGGACTATGCTCTCGTTCCTACTTTACCTCGGCTTTCGCATAGCTTCAAGAGGATATGAGGACGACCAAATTGTATACCGAGCTTCAATTATAATGGGTATACAAGCTGTTCTTGTTGGTCTGAACACAATCTTTGCGGATCCGTTCAGACTACTTGATGGACCAACTCCTACTGAAGGTGTCGGACTTAACCCCTTACTTCGGACATTCTGGAATGCAGTTCACCCGCCCATTGTCTTTATCGCATATGCTTTGATAATGGTGCCTTTTGCAATCAGACTAGCTGGATTCACTGTTCGTACTGAGGAACGTAATTCTGAGAAGATACCTATGATTGAGTCGATAGTCAATCTGACTACTGTCGTATCGTGGGTTATGCTCTCTCTAGGAATTGTGATCGGAGGTTACTGGGCGTACATCGTCCTAGGGTGGGGAGGTTACTGGGCTTGGGATCCAGTCGAGACAGGTTCGTTAATCCCATGGCTTTTACTGACAGGATATTATCATGCAAAAGCTATCTTTCGAAAGAACGATGTGTTACGAGATTCGTTTCTCGTCTTTGCGTACATAACTGTTCTATTTGCCACTTGGGTTACCCGTAGCGGAGTCTTGAACTCTGTTCATGGATTCTCCCTAACAATCGTAAGTTGGACTATGCTTGCAACACTTGTATCCAACTTCATTGTTGCCGCTATAATCTCAATGTGGTCCGGGTATCGTGATATTGAAGATGAAGAAGAGGATGTTTCTGAAGACGAAGTAGTTGATGAGATAGCTGAAGAGATTCTGAAAAGTAAAAATTCGAATTCTATCAAACCAGTTGATGAAAATACTCAAATTTCGAATGCAGAGCAAGTAGACTACTCTAACCTCATTTCAAGAATATCTAGCTATATGACAAGAGAGTTTTCAATCAAACTTGCCCTCTTTGGTATTCTTATCATTACTGGTGTTTCAGTGATTGGAATTCTTCTTCCTGCATCTCTAAATCTGATTTCCATTCTAGCAAATCCAAGTGCACCAAATGAAAACTTAGTCACAGTTGGTGAGAATTTCTATTGGATTGGATTTTATGGTGGGTCGTTCTTCATTATGACTCCCGCTTTCTTCTGTATGGATACATCCATAGTCAGCAGGGGAAAGAGGTTGCTACTGATTTTGATTCTAGTAGTCATCGGAGTTATTCTTGGAGGATTATCGTTTTTTGACCCATCAGTCTTTCTTCCAACTCCAGCTTGGATGGTAAATCTCCTTGTTCCTCTCGCCGTTGGATCTCTGGCCTACCTCATCGTAGTTTTTGTCCGTTTTATGGCTGGTAAAGAGAAAGGACCCTTTACAATGCGGAGAATGGGTAGAGTTATGTTGCATATGGGTATGCTGATTCTGATATTTGGAGTATTCATGAGCGATAACGCTGTTTATGAAACAACTGATCTTTATCTAGAAGGCGACTCAAAACTAATTACACCCACTATCTGGATTGAAGTTGAAGATATTAATCTCCACTACTTTTACGACGAAACTAACTTCTACATTACTTGTACGATTTTGGTTGTCGATGGACAAAGTGTTGTGGGTATTGGATTCCTAAATATACAAGGGTATCCGGAATATGGTTCTGCAACTCATCAAGTGTATATTCAATCAAGTGCGTTTCGTGATGTATTCATTGCAATGGTTGGATTTTCACAACCAATTCCAAACACAATAGCTGTGTCAATACATACCAAGATTCTACCATTTGTCACATTTGTTTGGATTGGTGCTTTCTTCATGGTTGCAGCTATGTTGCCTATGGTTGGTCTAGAACTTACGAATCTTCGGAAGGCAAGATTTGCTAAGAAGCAGGAATTTGCAGTAGATGAATTACAGGAGGAAGATATTGAACAATAATTAAGCATACTCAATAAATCCCTCTCTTCTTTGGCTCTAAAAAGGAACATTCAAGAGAGGGTTTTATTTCTATATGTTATCCTGAGAAGGATTGGCACGCATGGTAAAAATACTTGGAATATCAGGGAGTCCACGAACTCAAGGTAATACCACTCTTTTAGTTGAAACAGCATTGAACTCTGCTAAAGAGAATGGTGCAGATGTAAAACTGATAGAACTAGGTGATAAGACAATCCGGTCCTGTGCTATTGGTGGACAATGTTATGAACTTGGTCGTTGTATTCAAGATGATGATTTGAATTCAATTGCTAAAGAGATGAGTGAAGCTGATGGGATTATTTTTGGTGCTCCTTCTTACCAAGCAGCCGTTCCTGGTATCATGAAAAATATGCTTGACCGACTTGGTAGATTTGTCAACTTACGTGGTAAAGTCGGTGGAGCAGTAGTGGTTGGACGACGAGCGGGAATGTCCTTGACACTTACTGAGTTGTTCTTCTTTATGTATGTTAAAGAAATGGTTATTCCTGGATCTCCTCATTGGCCTATTGGATTTGGTCTTCATGTTGCTGATGTTCACGGAGATACGGAAGCAATAATGGCTGCAGAAGAGATTGGAATGAGAATTGCAGTTTTGGCTGAAAAAATTACCAAAGATCCTCTTCCATGGATGGAGAACCATAAAGATGGTAAAATCCGTCCTGCTTTTGGTGATGATTGGCGTTAAATGAGGTAGCATAGAAAGATATGCACAGAGCAGAATATGCCCTGTATATTTTAACCCGATGTTGTTGTTTCATATTTGCTTGGGCATTGCGCAAGCAATTCCTCAGCTAAGATGTACCCTGCAGTATTCAACTGACCAATAGCGACAATACTCGTTGCATTTGCAAGATTAGGAACAACACAAGTAGGATCAACAAGAACAAGTAATCGATGTTCTTCTCCAATAATATAGAGTGTTGTGTTTTCAGCTGTTACTAGAAGTGAGCCTTGTTCATATCCCCCCTTAACCTGTATCTTTCGTCCCATATAGAGATCTGGATCCTCCACTACAGCATCAACGGTGAGATAGGGGTCGACAAAGAGCGACATCATCACATATGCTACTCCAGCCATGGTTACAATTAATATGGCTGCGATCGCCAAGACTCTTGTCTTCTTCTTCATCAGTAATTGTCTCCATCCATATCCTGTGTGAGTCGTTTCATTGTATTTTCAAGTCTTACCATTCTGATGAATAAGTACAGGATGAAAATCAATATTCCGCCCCAGAGTATTGAGGCGACTATGAACAAATCTTGTTGTTGCATCTTTCTAACTCCTTGTCATTCTGTATTCTGTTACCTTTTCCACAGCTGAATCCAATCGATAGGTCAGGTCGAGTAGTATTATGTACAACAATGTGATTGCAATCACAGAGATCCCCATGGTCATGCCGTGCTCAGGACCCATATTTAATCCGGTAGGTGTAACAACAACTGGATGTAATGTGTTCCAAATATGGACTGAAACGTAGCTGAGGAGTACCGCTGGGAATGCAACAATACCAAATAAAGAACCAAACTGGGCTCGAACATCTCTATCTGCAACAGAGGCTCTATAGACTAAAAGACACGCATATGCTATCCAAAGAATGAGCGTTGTAGTTTCTCTAGGGTCCCAGTTCCATGGGGAACCCCATGTTGCATTAGCCCAAATCATACCAGTAAACAAAGTGATTGTTGTGAACAGTAGACCAAGCTGTATTGATGCTCCTCCGATGACATCATATTTGAGGTCATGTTTCCACAGATACATTATACTACAGACCAATGTAACACCAAAGGCTAGATATGCCACCCATGCGGGAGCTACATGTTGGAAAAATATCCGAATGAGTTCCCCAAGTGAGGCTTCTGGTGGAGCAAATATCCAAGTCATATAGACATAGAGAAAGCCCATGGCTGCAGTGATTATGTACAGGGTGATGCGTTCTATCTTCACGGAGTCACATCCCGATGTAATGTCCGCGAGATATAAGGTCCGAATATGAAGCTTTCGCTCAAATTTAGTTTCATTGAGTCAACGCGTATTGAAAGACAACAGCTGATAAGGTTACCATTACGAACATATGAGCTACAAGGAGTTGCAATAGTAAACCGAAAGTGATGAGTCCTGGACCAATAACAAGAATTCTAGTCAGTTCAACAAGTAAAATCAATGCTGAAGTTGCGGTTGGAAAGTATACAAGCGGAAATATTGTCGCTTTTGATTCAGAAGGCATTGTTAACGCAGAAGCCATAGCTCCAACAGCAGCCAAGTCAAGTGTCCCAATTATGAACACAGCATAGAGCATTGGATCCATTGGATTTAGATTGAATCCCAAGAGTGCCATCGTGATAGGAATAAGAAATATTTCTACAATACCCATCAGGACAAAGCCATAGATGACTTTACCAAAATAGACTGCCCACGCAGGTACTGGTGAGATACTTATTCCTTTCAACGTTCCAGTTTCAACTTCTGAGAGAAAGACTGGTGCAAATCCAAACATCCCTGTAAGAAATATGATGACCCAGAGCATTGAACCACCTATCTCAGGATCGACACTACCTCCCATTCCAAAGGCAAATGATAGAACAGCGATGAGAGCAAACAAAAACATGGCGAATACTTCAAAGGGTCTTCTGATTTGAGTGATTATGTCTTTCTTGTCGATAGCAATTGCAGCAGATATAGCTGATGTCATTCTTTGTCCTCCTCAGAGTTGTGAATCAAATTCACCAATCGGTCCCTGTCCCATGACTTGTCCCTTCTTCAATGTGAGAAATGTATCACAGATGCTCGCTCCTCTCTGAAGGTTATGAGTTGTCAGAATTGTAGTTCGTGTATTCCTTTGTTCTTCAAGAAAATCCGAGAAGATGTCTGAGGATTCCGTATCAAGTCCACTATATGGCTCATCCAGAAGATAGAGCTCTGGATTATGTATAGTACTTCGGATGATATCTACACGCTTACGTAAACCTGTGGAGAGATTCTTGGTGGGTTCATCAAGCCAAGTTCTTACATCAAACCTCGCTGCAAGGTCTTCGGCTCTTGAATCAATTTCGCTCTTATCTATTCCATAGAGTTTACCAAAGAAATGTAGATTTTCGCGACCGGATAGTTCAGGGTAAAGTAGAGGTTTGTCGCCAACAAGTCCGATTATCCTGCGGAGTTCAATAGATTCCTCCTCAATGTCATATCCCATTACACTGATAGTTCCACCGTGTGGTCTTAGTAGTGTTGTGATGATTCGCATCAAAGTTGTTTTACCAGCACCATTGGCACCAAATAAACCGTGAATCCCTTTTTTCTCAATTGTGAATGAGATCTTCTTGAGTGCAACTCTGTAACCATATCTCCTTGTGAGATTCTCAGCTTTTACTGCATAAACGCTCAATGGTTTCACCTAGTATTCAAAATGATTTTCTTTACAGCCTACTTTTGAGTGTGACGGGTGGTCCCATCACGGGACCATCAATCACTAGTGGAAGATTTTTCTTCCTAATCTCAAGAACGGTCTGCCCATAGTTAGCATGAATGTGATTGGAACCCAGTTTACTACTTCTATAGCTGCCACTCCAATTACTAATCCAATTCCGAATGCAAGTATAGCTGTGGGTATGTCCTTTACCAGTATCCATGCAATGTAGTGTGATAGGAGATCTCCAATCAGAATGTTTGCAAGCCAGAGAACAATTGGTACTGCAATAGCAGCGGCTATCAGTATCAACATATTGAATCTGAATGACAGTTGAATAGGTCCAGGAAATAGTTTGGTTGGATTCATGTATCTCTTGGGATCCGTGTTGTTCTTAATCCTCGCAATATTTGCCAGTTGCTCCTTCCCATAGAATGACCTCGAATGCGCAACATTCCACATTCCAATAGAATATGCTCTTCCTCCATCCTTGATTCCAAGTTCAATAAAATCAAGAGATCTATACCATCCCATAAGGAATGAGATTTTCCTCCTTTCGTCATCAAGAAACCATGCTAAAACTGCAACCTCTCCCTTATCGGTTACAGCTCCTTCGAGGGCAAATGATTCACCTTTGAAGCGTTTATCGCAGCGCTCAATGAATGATGCCATATTTTTCAATGGAACATATACCTCTGAAGGAGCTAGACTTGGACCTAGTCTCTTTATTCGCATAGGATAGAACCGTTCAGCCCATTCATGCTCTCCGAGATGATACGACTCGACAACTCCAAAGCTGTTGGCAACTAATTCCTTGAACAATTTCTCTTCTTCGGCTACACTCATGTCTGTACCTTCATATGCACAGAGTATGACCCATGGATGATGTGATTCAGGTGCCTTACCAACTTCGTCAAGCATCGCATGGAATCCATCAGTGATAAAATGCAAATAGAAGGGTTCAGTCTTTGCCATCAAATCCTGCATCGCCCAGATCATTTGCTCTTTCGTTTCGAATGATGCAGCAAGTGGCTTAATAATCTGAAGAGGCATGATCCTTAGGACCACCTTCGTGATTACTCCCAAAGTACCATTACTATCAACAAAGAGGTCTGTGATACTCTTTCCATCAGGTCCAAATTTTCCAACTGCCCATTCGTACGCATCTTCGCCTGTGAAGAACCTGTAGTCTTCTCCACCCACAATCTCAAGGACATCTTCTGGTGGGTTTGCAGTACGAATTATCCTACCATCAGGAAGAACGACCTCAAGGTCTACGAGCTGTTCCCTAATCCCTCCGTATTTGGTGCTACCAATGCCTGTACCTCCAGCTGCAACCCAACCACCTACAGTGCTAGAGGGTGCACTAGAGGGATAAGCGCGAACTGTAAGTCCCTGATCTTCAAGTTCTTCAAGGAGTTTTCCCCAGATGATTCCAGCTCCTACTTCGACAGTTGCATTCTCGAGATTGATATCATATATCTGGTTCATGCGAGTCATCTCGATACTGATACCTGCTTTAGTCGGAAGAGCTCCGCCATAGCCCGACGTTCCATGTCCTCTCGGTATAACTGGAATCTTGTTCTTTCTACAATACTTGAGTAGGTTTGAGACTATTTCAGAAGACATAGGTTGTGCTACAGCATCTGCTTGTGTCCTAAGGATGTCATTGACGAGTCCAGGTAGTGCACCAACATCATGAGAGTATAGCTTTCGCATATATTCTTCCGATGAGAAGTGGTCTTCACCTACAATATCGGCTAGGTCTTGAAGTTGTTGTTGTTTCAACATCGAATCCACTTCCTACAGTCCCAAGGCTTCGGCAACTATCACTGCCAAGTCCTTGAATTCGATCTTAGTGTCCTTATTTTCCATTCCATCCATAATTGACATCATACAAGAAGGACACTCACTTGATAAGAGATCAGCTCCAGTTTTCTCTGCTGCATCAATTCTTCGCCCGGCTATTCTCACTGACATCAGAGGGTTCGTACCTTTCAAGAGTCCTCCTCCTCCACAACAATCAGCTTTGTTGCGAATATGTTTCATCTCTCGAAGTTCAAGTCCTGGAATCGCTTCTAGGACCTTTCTTGAATAATCGTAGATGTTTTGATGCCTTCCAAGTTCACAAGGATCATGCCAAGTCACTACGTGATTATACTCTTTCGTGAATTTGAGTTTCCCTTCGTCAAGCATCCTTGCAACAAACTGAGAAAACGGAAGGAATTCAAGTCCTTGTGTGCTCTCGTGTCCAAGCATGTGAGGATACTCCTCGTTGAAAGCACGATGGCAACCTGGGCAATTGAACACAACTGTTTTGACACCTAGTCGTTTTAATTCCGCCAAGTGATGTTGAGCAAGCTCTTTTGCTTTATCCCATTCTCCTGCTACAAAATAGGGGTTCCCACAACAGTATTCTTGTTCACCAAGGACTGTGAATTCTATTCCTAGATGGTCAAAGAGTTTTGCTGTCGCTTCTCCGATTGGAGCAAGTGTTCCCTTGAAGGATATGTTACAACCAGCGAAATATGCAACCTCTGCAGATTGTCCCACTTTATCTTCAACTATATCATCAACCATATCTGCCCAGAGAGTTCGGTCTTCTTGATCGAGGTCCATGATATTATTACTCTCTTGAATTGCCTTGTCAAGAAACTTGACAATCTCAGGCCAATGACCCACTCTATTCGTTTCTTGTCTGATTTCTTGCCAGAATCTAAGCAGTGGGATATTTGTCTGACAAATCTCCTGACACGCTCCACAGAGTGTGCATTTGAAGATTCTATCTGCAAAGTCTTCAGGGATAGGTTTGTTATCTTTAATGAGCTCCCTCAGTTGATACAACTTACCCCTCGGTGACTGTGAGTCCCACAGCGTATCATTGTATGCTGGACAGACGAATGTGCAGAAACCACATCTGGCACAGATGAGTGGTTCCACATCAAGTGCGTCTTTCTTTATCTTCTCAAACACCTTGGATCCCATCGGTATCCTCCCCTATGGCCAAGGCAATCCAAGCCAGTCAAGCACGGGTTCTAGTATCGAAGTATTGTATACTGCGATTCCTCCCATCGCACCCATTAGCATCATTAGTGCACCACCAACAATGACTAGGACTCCATAGATGAGAAATCCAGATGTAGTATCCCAGACCTTGTCTCCAAGTTTGGTTCGAATGAACACCAAGAAGACATAGATCTGTATACATACAGATGACCAGAGTATCTTGAATCTCATGTATGGATTAGGGAGCAATGCTTCAATTGGCCAATCCATGAAACCAGTCACTGCACCAACAACAAGTCCTATCAAACCAATGATGGATCCCCAGTAAATGAAGATATCAAACTCATGGAAGATTTTAGCCATTCTTGTGCCTGGAGTTCTAATTCCTTCTCTAAATACTAGTCTCATGATGAGGCTGAATATCGCTAATGCAGCAGTCGCAGTCAATATTCCTGTATGAAAGTGTACAAAGACAGGGTGTAATGCCATTTTATATCACCTAGTTCGTCCTCTTCAACATAATAATTGCAAACACAACCAACACTACAACGGCAATTCCATTAAACAGATACATCAACATTGTCCAAGTTTCAACAGGATCTGTAGTAGGTTCTGTTGGACTGGTGCCTGTAGTTGGTGTGGTTGTTGTAGTCAGTGTCGTATCAGTATTCTCTGCAACATTCACTGTAACTTCAAGTCTTGCTGAAAGCTGAGATGCTGCAGCAGTGAACACTAAAATGGTGTAAGTGCCTTGTGATAGCGGTGTTACTGTCAGGTCTACTGTGATTTCACCTGTTCCCGCATCACCGTCATCTCCTGAGCCATCATCAATTTGCATGACAGAGAATAAGAACTGGTCATTGTTTTCCCAATCGCTCACAATCTTAATTATCTCTGCTCCATTTGATGCATCTAGTTGAAGCACAAATGGAACACCTGCAGTTGCATCCACTGTTCCTGTTGCATTTGATGTCAGAGTTAAAACACTCGTATTTGTATGACATTGGTCGCACTCATTAGTTTGTGACGGAAACGCCAACGCCATTGAAGCACTGGCAACAAATAGTGCCAGAAAGCTGGTTACGAGAAGTACTCGCTTTACAAGCTTTAGTTTCATTTTGGGAGCTCCTATGCACATGTTGTTTGATATCTGCCCGAAAAAACGAGCTATATCAATCAATTTTAGTTTCAATTCGCAATTCGATAACAGTATTTTAGGGTTCCGGATTGAAGATTCGTTAGATTCAGATACGAAGAATCTTACGAAGTATCCGTAACACTGGAATACCGAAATTAATTGCGCGAGTTAGGGACAGTGAACGCACAAAGAAAAATCCTATGCTTCCGCCTAAAAGTGCCACAAGATAACTCAATGGAATAATTCCAATGGCGCCTGTATTTGACCATAGGATTTGCCACAGCCAATTTAGTCCAATAATTCCTGGACCAAAATATTGAGCAAGTAAAGCGATGATATAACCAATACCAAATCCAGAGAGCTGAGATTCCCAACCAAGAGAAATCCTTCCACCAAACACTTTCACAGGATTCAACAAGTTATTTGGGTCTATCATGGTTTTGATTTTTCTCAGAGAATTAAGTTTCTGAGTTCCATAGAACTCATCTGCATGAGGTGTGTTCCATAATGCAACTGCATATGGTTTTCCCCCGAAATTTCTTGCAAGCTTTGCGATATCAAAGGAACGATGCCATCCAAGTGTGTAAGAGAGTCCTTTTCTCTCATCGTCTAAAATCCATACCAATAGTGATGCAGTTTCGTCATTTGATATGGTTCCCTCAATTGCAACACCAGAGGTTCCTATAGTGTCCATTGTTGCTGTGTACATAGCAGGGACTTTGGAAAGTGGTAAAAGAGCCTCTGCAGGAACTAAGCTAGGTCCAAGACTCTTTATTCGTAGTGGATAGAGACGCTCGTTCCAGTAATATTTACTTCTCTCATCACTTAAACGTACTCCATTTTTCTCATCCACTATTCGTTCAATTTCCTTAATACCATCCTCAAGATCGTAGACTGTAGTTAACAGAGATCCAGAAAGAATGAATTTCCCATATTCATCTTGTCTTCGTTTTAGTGGCCCTACTTTGGAAGAGTATGAATCAGTAATATATCGAAGATGATAGGGATTGGTTTTCTCCAGAATTGAGGTCGCAGCATCAATTAGATCTTTGATATTTTCAAATGTGGCTGCAAATGCGGCATGCATCAATTTTGGAATCACTCTTAGAGTCACTTTGGTGATTATACCCATTGTACCATAAGTTCCCATAAAGAGATCCAACGGGTCAATATCTTCTTCCAGCTGTGCAGCTTGAATCATTCTGCCCAACCATGTTTCACCATTCTCTGCTTGTTCCTTGAGATCATCCTCAGTTTTTAGTACAACCTCTCCAATTCGTGCGATATAGCCATTGGGAAGGACGACTTCAATTCCAGCCACCTGAGACCTAATATCTCCATGTTTTGCAGAACCTATCCCATACCCACCACTCGCAACAAATCCTCCAACTGTTGCAGCAGCCGCACTTGATGGATACACTGGGAGTGTTAGACCTATTTGTTCGAGGAACATCAGAAGTTCTCGCCAAGTTATTCCAGCTTCCACAGTAGTTAGCAAGCTATATTCATCTACATGAAGGATTCGTGACATGTGTATCATGCTCATGCAGATACTTTTTTTACCACTAGGAAGAATTCCTCCCCAACCAGATGTACCACTACCACGTGGCACAATTTGAACTCCTTTTTCGTTTGTATATCTTACAAGATCCATAAGCGATTTGACTGTGACCGGCTGAATAACCATCTCAAATTTGTCTCTTACAATCTGGCCAGCCAGTCCCGGTAAACTTGAGATGTCTTTTGCATACAGTGCACGAGTTTCAAGAGTAAGGGATACATTGTCCGACCCTACAATATCTTCGATATCCTGGATCAGATACTTCATATTTCCTCCTCCTCATCTTCATCAGCCAAGGATTCTGCAACAAGTTCAGAAATATCTTGAACCTGAACTTGGTAATTCATTGTCTGTGTTGCTAGATCCAAGGCTTGCAGACATCGTGGGCACTCTGTGATGACCCTTGATGCAGGCATTACAGAAACATCTCGCAATCGTAACTCGGCAATCTGTGAGGCAACGAGCGGATCTGATATATTGACTAATCCATGGGCTCCACAACAACGAGTATCTTCCTTTGAATGGAGCATATCAATATTGTACACACCTGGTATCTTTTCAATGACTTCCCTGGGTTCATTAATTACTTTAAGTCGACGTGATGATATGCAAGGATCGTGATATGTCACTGTAATGTTGGTTTGTGGTTTGAATTTGAGTTTCTTTCTCTGAATCAGATTATCAATAAATTGGGAGAGTGTTAACAATTCGAATTCTTTCTCGATTGGAACACCTGATGCCTCTTTGTGCGTCTTTGGCCAGCTCTGAATACAAGATGGACAGCTAAATATTATCCGTTCTACTCCAAGTTCACGAAATAACCAAATGTTCCTCTCGGCCATTGCAGCCGCATGCTCTTTGTCGCCTCCCCAAATGAGAGGCCCACCGCAGCAATTCTCTTTCTCTCCTAACAGAGTATAATCAGTACCTGAACTTTCAAGAATCTTAATGACTGATTGGGCAGTGCTTCTTGATTGTTGTTTCAAAGCTACATTACAGCCAATGAAATATGCTGTCTTCGCTGGTTTCTCAATTCGGTCCTGAATATCGATATCTAACCCTTCTGTCCAAAGCATACGAGAAGACGGTCCCATTGCGAAAGGATCACCATTTCTTAGTATGGATTTACATGCATATTCTACTGGAGTTGGTACCATATTATTTTCCCAAGCGACTTGCCGCATTAATTCCCAGAATCGTTCTAACTGGATACTTGTTGTACACACCTGAGAACAATGTTCGCACAATGTGCAAAGAAAGAGCTTTCTTACATATTCTTCATCTATCTCTTGGTCCCCTTCCATGACTGACTTAGTTATCTGTAGTCTACCTCGTGGTCCATACGATTCCCAACGAAGTAATCTGAAGGTTGGGCATACCATCGTACAGTTGCCACACGACGCACAGATATATGGGTCTGTTTCGTGTCCGCTGCCTTCGAGTTTCTTTAAATCTACCATTGGAGGACCTCTTTAGGCCAAATTGGAATATCTATACCAGTTAGCACAAAGATGGATGCCTGCGGCAATAGTGTACGCCACAGGCGCTCTTAGTGTTTTGGTTTTATACTAGGAATAATCTTGGGTCATCTCTTGAGCACATGCAATGCCCGATTTCGCAGCAGCCTCCATTGAGGCATAATAATCATCGCAATGAGCATATGCACCTGCAACATAGAGTCCCTTAATTCCTGTTCGATTCGTGGTCAACCTATCCTTCATGATTCCTGGAGGTTGTGCAAGAACAGATCTCCATATCTTCCAGCTCTTCTTCCAAGTCACCTTTGATTCGATTCCTGGTATTAGCTCCTTCAGTTCCTCCAATATAGCTTGAGTAGCTTCGCCATTCTCCATCTTTAGGAGTTCTTCGTCGATTGAGGTCACTGTCAACAGTGATTCACCTATTGGTGCAAGGACACCTGATACCCTCTTTGCTTCCGCAACGATGTGAATCTTCTTACCCGGGACAAATCCACCAACATTGAAATCAAGTACTCTAGATGATAGTCCAAAGTAGGCAACAATAGATGGTTTGTATGAGAACTTTCTGATTGCTGAAGTGAAATCGGAGGGGAGTTTATTCATATCAACGAAATTCGGTAAGAGATCAATTGGAGTAGTGATAACAACGGCATCTGTTTCTACATGATAATCCTTGCCATCTTGTTCGTAGTTCACACCAACTACCTTATCATCTTCTATTATGACCTGCTTGACGTTACAATTGACCTTGGGTTCAATCGCGAAGTTACGAGCCTGAAGCATCAGTGTATATGGTACGCTTCCCAGCCCGCCTCTCTCGGGGTACATAGCCTGAAATCCGTCTTCGTATGCAAATCGTAATTGTTCGGAGTAAAGGTATTGACCGGCTGATACCTCTTCTGGTTTCATGAATGTCACCGTTCTAATCAGCGGGTCGTAGAAATTCTTGTATATCGACTCAGGGATTTTATCTTCAGCGTACTCAGCAAAGGTCATGTTATCTAGTTCATGGAAATCCTCTCTGGATCTCTTTAGATTCTCCTGTACAAGTCGACCAAGTGTTATTCGATCTGTAGTGCTCACAAGACCAAAACGGGCTGAATCTACTAGCGATCTTGTGATTGTATGTCGTTCTCCGTCTTTTAACCAGACAGCTCCTTCACCAACTGTGGTCATTCTAATGCCACTTCTCTCCAATATGGGTATGAGTGACTTAAAGCCACCCACAAAGAAGTGAAGCCCTTGGTCAAAGACATAGCCCGATTCTGTAAATGATCTTGCTCTGCCTCCAACCGTTGGTTCTTTTTCAAGAATACTACATCTGGCTTTCAAACCCTTCAATTCAAGGGCACAACTAAAGCCAGCAATCCCTGCTCCCACGATAACTACCTTGGTTGCTTTGTGTGATTCACTCATTTCATTTTCCTCCGTTTCAACTAGTATTCATAGTACTATTCCACTAATGACGATTGTGCAAGGTCGAGAATTAGCTCGTCAAGCTGTATGACCTCAAGGTCTGTATCTCGTGCACAGTAACTAAGATTCTTGAAGCAAGATACGCATGTTGTTATGATACCATCAACACCAAGCTCAACAGCTTCTTGAACACGTTTTCTTCCAATATTTTCCGCAATCTCGGGATCTACTACTGCAACAAATCCACCACAACAATTGGCGTTCTCTTTGTTGTTTCTCATCTCAACGAATTCCAGATTTGGAATGGCTGTAATGATATCTCTTGGTGCTTGGTAGATTCCAAGCGCTCTACCAAGATGGCAAGAATCATGGAATGTAAAGTTACCTTCTTTACCTTTGAAGGTTAACACTCCATTTCTTGCCATATCTGCAAGTACTTCCACAGTATGATGAATTTGAATGTCAAAGTCTTTGATGTGATGTGGATAATGCTCAGCAAGAGTGCCAAAGCAACCACCACATCCTGTTATGATATGGTCTACTCCAGCTTTCTTGAACATCGCATAGTTCTTCTTGATGATTGCTTCGAATCCCTCATCATCTCCAGCCCAATAGTTCATTAATCCACAGCAGACCTCACTAGGAACATATCCTACATTGATCTTTAGCTTCTCCATCATATCAACAACCATCTCAGGTTGGTCCGGGTACCAGAAGCTGCCCATACATCCTGAGAAGATTGCGGTATTGGATTCTGGCGGTAGCTCCAAGTCTTCTGCCCAGACAGTCCTCTCTTCAGCTTCAAATCCCACGAATGGGGTTCCTTCTTTCTTAAGCCAATCTAATACTTTCGTTAGTCCTTCTGTTCTGGTGCCACCTGTGTGTATTAGATTCGCCTTAGCATCATGCCAGAGTTTTGTGACTGGTACTCCTGCAGGACATACTGCCTCACATCTCCTACAATCTGCACAATATAGTCTTTCCAGAAGCTCCTGTGGAGGTTTCCTCATTTTTTCTTGATATGCTCTGAGGGCTCGTATTTTTCCTCCAGGGCTATCAAGTTCCGATCCGAGCTCTTTGTACATCGGACAGAAGTCTCTACAATAGTTACATGAGCCGCAATGTCTAAGGACATCTGACTTGAGATTCACTTTCATTCATTTTCACCTCGCAACATATTTGCCAAGCCGTCTAAATGCAGCCGCCATTACAAACAGAATGTTCATCCTTCCGTATGATGTATTACATGATGTCACTCTGTCTGGATTCATCATCTCATTTGGATCTGTTTGTGCTTTCAGTACCTTCATCTTTGCTAGCCTATCTGGATATGCTTTCTTCATATAGATTGAATTTTGAAGTCCAATCGTATATGGTCCACCACCACGTTTTATTGCTCTTTTCACCATCTTGTGAAGAATTCCTTTGCTGGCTATGAATTCAAGGTATTTGTCTGGATCAAGCATTGCCATGAGTTCAAGACGCATCATAGTTGATGTACCTAGCATTCCAAACCATATTGCTGGAACTTTGTGGGACTTCTTATGTTTTTCATATGCCTTAAGAATATCATAGATATTAGTAACATCTACCCACAACTCTTGGAACATGAGCGTGTGACAATGTTCCTTCGGATTGAACTCACAATCGTACCTAAGTTCCCATTCCTTCATACCATACTCATCTCCAAGATATGTTCCATTGCTCTCAGCTACAACCTGTTCTATTTCCATCACAGGAGCCGCCTGAACTTCCTCGGGGAAGGTCACTGTGAGTACATATTTACCCTTTTCAAGCGGGTTACTATAGCTCTGGAAATCGAAATCTGCTATTTTAAGATAAATTGGCTTCTGTTCTAATTGAGTTATTCTATTCATGGTATTACAGACGTGTTCGAGTTTTGAGAACCCATAGCTTAGAGTCTTAATTTCAACAGGTTTTCTTCTGATGATTAGTGTAGCTTCAATAATGACGCCTAAAATTCCATAGGAACCATTGTACAAGTCCAAATCGTTTCCAGTTATGGTGGATTCCGAACCATCAGATTGAATCACTTTCAATGAAACGATATTCTCTAGCAGAGTCCCATTGCATGGAGTTCCGATTCCGGCCCTACCTCCACACCCGATCCATCCACCTACGACAGCTGATTTTGCGCTGGATGGGTAAATACCCAATTCCATACCATGCTTATCCAACTCATCGTCTAGATCTGCAAAAGTGACTCCTGGTTCAACACGTACAGTACCGCTTTCCTGATTTATTTCAAGAATTTTATTCATCCGTGTGAGGTCAAGAGAGATACCACCTCTAGATGGACTGGATGAGCCTAGACAGCTTGATGCGCCACCTCTCGGAATTATTGGAATTCCATGTTCTCGCGCAATGTCTATCACACCCTTGACTTGTTCCTCTCTTTCTACTCTGACTACATAATCTGCCAAGTATCGTTTCTTCCAACGATAATGAAATTGAGGTAATGAAGATGGATCTCCGCTGTACACAATTCTCTCAAGTTCCATATCGGAAGCATTCTCTTTGCCAACAACTGAAATTAATTGCATCAACACTGGATCAACATCCGGTATTGGTTCAGATGTCATTTCCTCACTCGGTGAGGATTCAGTAATAACTTCATTCTCTTCTGTCATATTATCACATCACAAAGAAAAGTCCCAGGAACATTCCTGTCATTCCAAGCATCGTCCACAGTACTACTGCGGGCAATCCGAGATTACATGTCTTCCACCCTGCAAGATGAGTAAGAAATGCAAGTGTACCCAAAATCATACTGAAGATACCTATCCAAATATGCCATGAATGAATGAACAAAGTCATACTACTCATATCGATTAGATATGCAGGATTCATTGCTGTAAATGTTGATGGATCTTCAAAGAATAGCCAGCAGACATTGATGGCAGTTAGAATGTATGCCGTACCTAGCATTATCCCATGTACACGGGTGAAGCGCTCCTCGTCATAATATTCAAGGGCTGTACCAATATATGCAATAATCAGTGCAGGACCTCCCAGAAGCCAACCATAATGGAGCTGAGGCATTGGTTCTGGAGGTGGTAAGGGGATGTTTCCAACAATATATTCAGACTCCCATGAAACTGATTCTGCTCCATCAGTATCAATTGCCACAACTCTGAAGACTACATGAGTGTCTAATGCGAACTCGGGTATAGTCCCTTCATATAAGCCATTATTCAAACTCATGGTCTGATTAGTCCAACTAGTACGGTTATCTGTGCTATATTGCAGTTTAACCTCACTAATGCCAACTTCAGATGTGACGTTTGCCACCACTGTAACACTTTCAGTTTCAAGTGGCACTGACGGTGTAGCGTTGATTGATGATATCAATGGACCTGCACCTGCTGGAGGTGTGACTGTGACTGTAAGTGCCACACTTATTGCATGCGGTGTGTGCTGAGCTGCGAAGGCTTCGAGAGAATATGAACCAGGTATACTGGGAGCTACAATCTCATAATTGACCTCGACCTCGTCAGCATCGGTATCTACATCTGCAGCATCTCCATCATTGACTGCTCCTTCAGCACCTAAACCTGTATAACTGAATTGAGCGTTGTCGGCCACTCCCGAAGGGAATTTCAGGAGAAGAGCGTTTTGGCCTGATAATCCTGCAACCTGAATTGTCACGGAAAATGCCATATTAGGCTCAACATTGAAAGTAGTTTCTGATGGTGTGATTGTCATTCCTGATGGATCATCATGACAACCTGATGCAGTACAAGCTCCAGTCTGGCTGGGGAAACCAAGAGCGGAACTTGATACTAAAACAAGCACCATCGCCACAGCAACTACTAGAATTCCATAGCGGACTTGTTTCTTCACAGTGGTCACCCTGTTCTATTACGAACATCTGTCTAACAGGTTTCACGAGCGTTCAAACCCACCATAAAACCTTACTGTTTTTAATTATTCAACTAATTAGCTATAGTGTACGTTACCTATTGTAAAAAAACGGTTTCACATTGTTAACATCTGGATACTATTTCTGATCATAAACTCCTTATCTTGTAAGGCGAAAAACATTCGCCAAAGCTCTTCCAGCTCGTTGAGGGCTTACAAATACAGGAATTCCTGCTTCTTCAAGTTCATGCTTACCTGGTGGTTCCTTGGTTACAGGAGAACTAAGAATACTGATGACTAGTTTATCACTCGACTTACTATCTTGGATTATCTCTTTAATTGGCATTCCACCACCAATGCCTTCCTGAAAATTAGGTGCAAATACTGTCACAACCGAGTCGTAAGATTCTTCCTCAATGATGTACCTGAATGCTTTTGCAAAAACATCAGGTTCAGCCCATGCTTTTGCAAGGAGGTCAATCGGATTGCTAATGGGGAACTTCATTGGCATATCTAGAAGTTTCTCAATCTTCTCCTGAATATCCAACGGGGGTTTTGGAAGTGGAACATTGTGCTCCTCGAGAGTCTGTGCTGCTATCAGAGCTATCCCAAGTGTGTGAGTAACAATAGCAACGTTCTTTCCAGTGGGTTTCTTCTGTGAAATTGAAAGAATCTTTGCAGTGTCCATCATATCCATTACACTGTCAAACTCAATA
>JAEORG010000401.1 GCA_016841005.1 Candidatus Thorarchaeota archaeon
ACCACGTAGAGGTGTAAAGAGTTTATTCAGAAAGATCTCACCCCAGAGGGCCCTTTGGCATCACGGTCAACGACAGCGACTATAATGTCATAACTTATGCGCCGGTGGCCTTTTACACGGAGAAGAAATCGAACGAAAAGAAAAAGTAACCTTCGTAAAATGGGCTACTTAATATTGGCGGCTAAAGAAGTAGAGGAGCCGAGTATAATTGAGAAGAGTATTTGGGTGGTGAGCGAAATTTGTGGCTCATTTTCAGTTTGCGGCACACAATTCATTGCAAAGGCTTTGAAGGTGATCGTGATGTTCTTCATTTGTGGCTTTAGTTCTGCCACCGTAGCCTCAACAGGCTCTCTCTCGTAACTCATTGGAATCACTCGTGTATATTGCAGGTTACTCAAAACAAGGAACGCTTCTGTGGAAATGCGATGTTTGGTTGGCCAATCTCGAAACTCCGGTGTAGAAACTGCCTATGAATGTGGGATACCTGCACTTACTTGTTTTTCATTTTTCTTTATTAGCTTGTCCATTTTAACGATTTTGAGTTTGTAGGTGCTCTTAAGCAGAATTCTACAATGGTAGTATGAACTGAAAGGTTCTGAGGACTTAGGGAGTTTGGAGAATGAGCATGGTATCTATTGTGAGATATAGTACACGAGCAGGACCAGATAATCAATTAATCCACCGTATATCTCACGACAACATCAAATTAAAGAATCATGGAGTAACATTTGTAGATCTCTCAGGAATCACAAAGATGGAAAATCTCCAGAGAGTCGACATAGCGAACAACAGACTAGAAAGAGTTGATCTTTCACCTCTTTCAGAATGCAAGGAACTTCGTTATCTTGACATTAGTGAGAATAAAATTCGAGAAATTGACCTTTCTCCACTTGAAGCATGCAAACATCTTGAACGTTTGGACCTCTCACATAACATGCTTGCCACTATTGACATTAGTCCTCTCTATAACTGTACTGAGCTCAAGTATCTCTATTTGCATTATAATAGCATAAAGAGACTTGATGCAACTGTTCTTCTAAATTGCCCCAACATAGAGCAGCTTACTCTAACCTACGGTGGAACACTAAGTGTTGGCCATATTGTAGAAGATGAGAATGGGATTACATACTTCGGTGATCCACTGCTTGATTACGCAATCAAAGAAAAGAAACCATCATGGTTGAACCATGAAAAGATGGCTCCAGTTCCAAAGAAACAGAATTACTCATGGCTAGTTCGTAAATATGGATGGCAACGGACCAAACGGTGGATGCTCCAGATTAGTAAAATACTTGGAGAATCCCATGGATATCCCTTACAGTTGGAGCTCCTCAAGAATTTTGGAATTCCAGAGCTAGCATGTTTCGACGGTTCATTTGAAAAAGTAGTTCAGATGCTTCCAGATCAAGGTTCGTTTAGAAAAGGACTTGAGATTTTTAGAGGAACCCTACTTGAGGTGTTATACAAACAACTTGAAAATAAAGGAAGTACGTTGTTCTTTGATATAGATATCTTAAGTACCCAAGATGCGAGTATCCTTATACCTCAGATTCTGAAGCGTAGAAAAAAGGAACTTGACAAAGTCAAGTTACTCTGTATAGGGCAATCTATTGATTTAACACCTCTCTGGAAGACAGGATATGGATATGAAATCCTACGGGCATTAGGTTTGAAAAAACGAATTCACAAGGAGAGGTTTTTGAAGGTGAAGAAGGCTCTTGCTGAGATAGGAGTAAAAGTTTCACTGACTCATGATCCTAAAGTATCTAAGAAATATAGACCTCCAACACTCTCAACAACATTATGTAAATTCATCATACCTGAACACTAAATTTGTTTCATAAGACACGGAGAACTTGGACATAATGTTGTGAACTCCACACTTTGCAACATATCTTCAGGGACATCTTTACGATTAATTATTTTAAATCCCCTTTTTTTGAAAAATTCCTCTGCATTATCTGTTAAGAGATAGACTGCTTCTACTCCGTTCTTCTTTGCATGTCCAATTATCAATTCAACAAGTCGCGAACCCAATCCCTGCTTTCTAAGGTCGGGATGGACTGCTAAAGAGCGAAGTAAAGCACTACTCCCATAGATTTCAAGTCCGATACATCCTATTACTATTTCAGGACCTAATGCTACATCTTGGCTTTTGACCACGATGAAGTTGTTGATATGAGGTGCTATTCCGTCGATTGGGAGGTCACTTTCCTCTAGTAAGAATTGTATTGCTGTCAGATCATCTGTCCTAGCCTGATTCACAAGTAAGTCTTCAATCATCTCGCGGACCTACAGAAAATATGGTACTATATCGTGAAAAAGGCTTGCATCCCCTTACACTTCCAGAATGTTACGAATGTAGGAAACAGAAGAACGAAAATAATTACTAAGAATGGAATTATGTGAGACTTTACTTAACACATGTTTATAGTAGAGTAGGGTAATATTCTGGGTATCTCCTACACTAGAGAATACAGAGAAGCTTGATGGAATTTGACAATTGGCTGCCTCTATCAGATCTCCGTTCTGAGAGGCAAACTTTGGTTCGGAGATGAGCTTGAAGAGGTGCTAAGAATGAAAAAGAGAATAACCCGAATTGCTGCAATCAGTTTAGGACTCTGTTTCGCAATAACATTTCTTTCGGTTGGAGCTGTAATCGTTGCTTATGGGCAAGCGGTTCCACCAGAAACGATTCCACCGACTGAAAAACCTGTGAAAAATGAGCCTGTCGTGATTGACGATGGATCTTATGGCGGAGGACCCAAAGTCCCCTTACCAAAAGTTGACCATCGGATGGATTTGACGTTATAAAGTCAGGTACTTTGGGATTCAGTCCAAAATGGAAGAAGTAGAGTATACAGAACTTGGAAAATTCAAATCAGAATGACCGAAGTGAAACTCTTCGTTTAACGCGTCTTTATACCCATGTAGCACACTTTATACATATTCTCCTAAAAAGATCTCAATGGAAAGAAATTTCCATGAGACCATCTTCCAGTTCCCCCGTACTGGAAGGCAGTGCGTGATTAGGAGAGTATTTCCAAAGGTGCTTGATGAGAGATAGTAATCTCGTATGCTCATGATGAGTATCTCATCCCAGACGGGATGTACGACGAATAGTCGAATGATACTCTGAGATAATCGTGACTCTTCACCGGTCACACCCAAGTCAACACCCGCCTAGCATCGGTCCATAGGTATACTCCTCTGTCCATGATTGATAGTCACGGACAGGATCATTGTGGATAGGTGCTAGGCACCAATTTGTCACGCACTGAACCTCAACCATCCTCAGGGTGCAATTGAATGGACCAATTAGATAAGAACATAATAGCTCAGCTGATGGGGTGTTCACGAAGATCCTTCCGAAGTATAGCTGACATTCTTGGTATCTCCTGCCCAACTGTTAAGAAACGGGTCGAGAGACTTCGCCAATTTGGAGTGATTCAAAGATTTTCTGTCGAGATGGCTCAAGAAACACTTGGCACTAGATATGTAATAGCAGAACTTGAATCAAATGGAACAGGACAGAAAGCTGAATTTTTGCAGAAATTTGATGAACATGAGTGTATACGAGAGGTGTTGATATTAAGTAATGGTCATTATTTACTGTTTGCAGAAGTCACACCTAGTGAAAAATCGCAGTGCAAGCAATTTCTTGAATCACTTCCTGATTTGGAATCGTCAAGAGTATCTTACATCAATCAAATTCCAAGTGAAACAGTTGGTGGTCAATGTAAATTTGCCAAGAAGGGTGAAAGGGTCAATCTCACTAAGGAACAACTTGAACTATTATGGTACCTTGCTAGAAACTCAAGAATACCTATCAAGACTCTTTCACGACAAACTGGATATACAATAAAACATGTAAGAAGAATAGTAAGCCAGATACTGGAAAATCCAGGAATACATTTCACGACTCACTTAAACTTAGTCGCCTCAGGTGATATCAACATTGTTCTTGCAGCGGATTGTGAGGACATTTCCACACCGGCAAAGATAGCACTTCATCTATCAAAACGATTTCCTCAGGAACATTGGTTCTCGATGAACACAATTGACAGAAACACACTGTACTCATATATGACAGCCAAGCATCTTGCTCAGGTTGAACAAATTATGGAATCAACCTTAGCCTATCCTAATGTCTATAATGTTGATGCCAAAATTGTGTATAGTGTATTGAAATCTGAAGGACGAAGTGAACAGTTCATTAACGATTTTGCTGCTGATCAACTTAGATTAATTTCTAGGACAAGTCGAAAAAGATTCTCAGGACTTTAACATACAACTTCGTTTGATTCAAGGAGTTCCAACAACTTTGTACGACCTATGCTATCGAATATCTTGTTTGGATATTTTATAATTGGCTCAACTGAATTTACATAAGTTAAGTTTCTAACTTCTTCTGTTATGTCTTCAATTATATTCAAGCTCTGGACTGAAAAGAAATTTCTCATAATTGGTCTTGTAGTAAGAAGCCACGAGTTCCAATATTCTAAATTGAAATTACTGTCTAACCAGACAACTATGTCTGTTGGTTTTACCTTTTCTTCATTGAATTCCATGTGCAAATAGAAATCTGTATTGCCACATGCACATGGTGATAGATATAGAGTGAACATAATAGCTCGAGTATCGTATAATTCTTGTATAATTTTCTTTATACTTCTTGAACTATAACCTGTCTGTCTGGAAATTTCTGCAATAGACATTCTAGCATCTATCACAAGACAACCTAGAATTCTAAGATGACGAGTAGTTAGAGTTTCTTTCTTTCCTAATGATAGAAAACCTGCATTTGTCATAGAAGTATTCTCAACAGCTATCAGCCGTTCCATATTCACATCAACAACACATGAAATAGATCTGAGATATCTACCAAGATTATAGGCACCAGAAGGTCCAACAATCTGACCAAATATTAAGAACCTATTACCACCCAATCTATTCAATACAAAAACCATAGGATGTTGTGAAATTGCATCTATCAAAGAGTCGGTTGTTTCAGACCCATCCGTTTCGATTTCAATCCAGTACCAATCATACCCCACCATCATTCGACTTAGTTCAACAGTGAATCGCTCAATAACTCCTTTTTCATTTAGTCGATCAACTCGTTTCTTAATTGCTGCGCGTGTCAAACCAACCTGCTTACCAAGTTCTTCATAGGATGCTCTACAGTTATCATTAAGCAATTGAAGTATTCTTTTGTCAACTACGTCCATACACAAGCATCCCGGGCCTCTGTAATACTACATTCATTATATGTAAATGAAACTTAAATGCGCATATGCACACATATACTTGCATTGCGGCATTTTGAGGGTTACAATTTGAAACATAAGGAATTATGAGGAGGAAAGTGTTTGCCATTGCTCATCCTCATATTCAAATTATTAATTATTGAAGGTGAAAATATGGCATTCGAATCGACTGGACGAACGTCTTGTCCAAACTGTGGAACCCAATTGACTGAGCTTGAAATGAGTTCTATTCAAAATGGTTCAATTGTTAAATGCAGAGGTTGTTCCTATATTATTTCTAGTGAAGGAGCATATCCCGGGGGGGTCTCGGATGGTTCAATGGTAAGAGATCCTTATTCAACATCCACAGCTCCAGGACAATGGACACAGCAGGGAGGAATAAAACCAACGACAATATTTTTCATTGGTCTGATTATCCTGAGTCTTGGGCTTTATTCTTGGATATTCTACATCCCTCTATTTAGTGAGTTCTACTTTGGAGAACTAATTGGTGGAATTGCAGTGCTCATAGGTCTGAGAGGTATTTGGTCTCAGGCATCGAACAAATCAGGTGTTTGGTTCATCCTTGGAGGGCTTCTAATCTATATCATTGGATGGCTTTCCTGGTTAGTATACATACCAATCTTTTCCGATTTCTTCTTTGGGGAGATCGGCGGACTAGTATTGATTTTCTTGGGATATCAAAAGGTGAGATAGGTAGTAACTATATCAAGAGTAATGACATTGGAGAAATTGCAAGGATTTTACTTAGTAATTCAGATTGTGTCATTACTCTTCAAGAATCCTCTATTTCCAAGCTGCATAATACCTAATTC
>JAEORG010000402.1 GCA_016841005.1 Candidatus Thorarchaeota archaeon
ATTCAGAACTGGTTCTATAACGAAGACTCTCACAGCCGCGGCTTTTGTCAAGTTAAACGAAAGCGGGATAATTGGCCTTGATGACGATGTCAGTGACTATCTCCCCTTTCAAGTCAGACACCCAGATCATCCTGACACGAATGTTACAATTAGAATGATCCTTGAACATAAGGCAGGCATGGCAGGCGCCTATCAATTTGGTCAGCCATGGGGTGATCCTGTTGTTGATCAAATTCTTGAAGATAATGGCATCCCAGGAGAATTGCCGGAAGTCCCGGACTGGAATGGAATTCGCCTACCTTTGCGTGATATCATTAACAGCACAAACATAAATGATCCGGAGGCATGGAAAGCAACTTTTGGAACAAGAGGCTACTCAAATACCGGATACTTCTTCTTAAGTTTCCTGTTGGAATACATAACTAATGACACATGGAGTAACTACATCCATGACAACATTCTCTCTCCATTGGGCATGGATGACACTGTGTTCAACATTACTGAAACTTCTAATCCAGTTGCATATCCATACGTGCAATTGAATAATGGATCTCTGCTCCAACTGCCAATCTATAGGGATTATGGGTATGGCGCAGGCGGTCTAATAACCACAGTGTCTGATTTAGCCAAATTCTATATCTCAGTCATGAATGGAGGGAAATATGGCGAGGTTCAGTTATTTGAACCTGAATATGTTCCGCTCATGGAACAATACCTTCAACCATCGGGAAGTATGATTGGATATTCAGCTTCAGCAGGCATATTTGAGGCAGAGGATCGCGACATAGGACTTATCCTCTTCGCAAACTGGCCAGGAGGAGGAATTGGACGTATTTGGAGTGCCATGTTATGGGAAGCAAATGGACCATATACAACAACGACGACACCACCTCCACCAAACGACTTGATATTAATAGGTAGCGTAACAGTTGCAATCGTTGTTGTTTTCATAGTAATGGTAGTTATTGTAAGAAGAAAAAAATGAACCTAAAAAATAGGATTGGAGATAATTTCGATGTCATCAAAGAGAAGTGCGTTTTTGATACTTTTATTTATTCTAATAATACCAATTCATGTTCTAGCATTACAGACAACAGTAATAGGTTCTATTTCTGAAGAAGGTACTGCTGAGATTCAGAGCAGATTTGACTCATCTGGAATTCCTAGTGTTCAGGCAGCGATCGTGATTAATGACACGCTGTGGGCAGAAGGATATGGGGAACAGCCCAATTTGGACACCATATACAGAACAGGCTCTGTCACAAAGACCTTTGTAGCTGCGGCCTTTGTCAAGCTATACGAAGAGGGGATAATTGACCTTGACGACGATGTCAGTGACTATCTCCCATTTCAAGTCAGAAATCCCAACGAACCTGCAACAGTCTTAACAATTAGAATGTTTCTCCAGCACAATGCTGGAATGTCTTTGCTCTACCAATTTGACCAACCATGGTATGACCCAGCTCTATATCAATGGGAGTTAGATAATGGATTTACTCCAGGCATAGATGAAGTGGAATGGAACGGTATTCGTAGACCGTTGCATGATATCATTAACAGTACAAACATAAACGACCCTGATGCATGGGGATTACACACAGGGACAGGTGAGTATTCGAACACAGGTTATTTCTTCTTGAGTTTTCTGTTGGAACACATCACCAACGACACATGGAGTAAGTATATTCAAGACCATATTCTTGTCCCGTTAGGAATGGATGATACAGCATTCAATATCACTGAAACTTCTAATCCAATAGCAATTCCACATTTATTGCATTCAAATGGGACTGTGCTTCCAGTACCATTATACCAAGACTATGGCTACGGCGCAGGAGCTATGATGACCACTTCAGCAGATGTTGCAAAATTCCTTATAGCAATAATTAATGACGGGATGTATGAGGAGGTTCAAGTTTTCCAGCCAGAAAATGTTCCTCTGGTGAAACAATTTATTCAATCTGGAGGAAGTATAGTTGGATACAGCGCTCGAATAAATACATTTGAGGGAGAGGATAGAGAAATAGGACTTGTACTACTCGCAAATGGACCTGGAGGATATGAATCAATTTGGAGCGCGATATTAAAAGAAGCTGCTGGAGGTACAACAACGACTACTCCAACCTTACCAGGTCCAGGTCCCTCCGATTTGACAACGCTACTCATCGTTTCTTCGTTAGCTGTAGTTGCTGTGGTAGTAATAGTGATTATTGTGAAACGAAGACAATGAACCTACTACATTATTAACATCACTACCTAATTCCGACTCTATGAAGGAATTCAAACATTGGATTGTAAAAGAAGAGGAGAATGGCCAAGTAATTTGGTTTCTATTGAACCGTCCTGAGAAGAGAAATGCCTTCAATGACAAGGTACTATCAGAATTAGAGGAAATGATTGACATTCTAAAGACTGACACAGTGATTAGAGTCTTAGTCATCTCCACTACATTGGATGATATGTTTACTGCAGGTGCAGACATTGGGATGTTCATGAAGATTAGTGAGGATGAAGTGTATAAGGAAGCTTACGAAATATCAAAGACTACACAGCGAGTCTTCGGAAAACTCGAAGATCTACCGTTCCCAGTAATTTCTGCAGCAAAGGGGCTAACTTTGACAGCTGGACTTGAATTGTCTCTTTGTTGTGACATAATTGTTGCAGCGGATAATGCAAAGTTTGGTCAGATTGAGCCCAAATATGGGATCATACCAGGGGGAGGAGGAACACAGCGTCTGATTCGTCTTATAGGTTCGCTCAAAGCTCGAGAGTTAATCTATACATGCGACATCATTGGAGCAGAAGAAGCGCTAAGAATTGGTTTGGTAAATCACATAGCACCTCTTTCTAATTTTGATGATTTTGTGAATTCGTTATGTCGTAAGATTATCAGAAATTCAAAACAAGCTATAGAGAAATCAAAAGACCTCATTAACAAAGCAATATATGAAAACCCGGATGGATTCGTGGGAGAAAATCAGGGTTTTGGAGAAGTCTTTGCATCAGGCGAACCAAAAGAAAGGTTGAGAGAATTCCTTTCAAAGAAAAGGGAGTGAAGACCACAAGTAGTAGGATGTAGATTAAGATACATTACATTGCTTTACAGCTCATATTTAATAATTGCCATCCATATCGGTGGTCAGAAGGTGGAGTACTAATCTAATTGGAGCTGGAATCGTGAACATTCGAAAATCAAGAAATCAAAGATACATCATACTATTTGTGATAATGGCATCCATCTTTCTCCCTGTTTCCTCAGTATCAAACAGAAATGATTTTGGATCTCAGTCTTGTACCATCTTCAGCATATCTATAGGAGATAAGGTTCTCTTTGGAAATAACGAGGATTATCGTTTCAATCCTGAAACATCATTCATTTCATTCATTCCACCTCAAGAAATCGATAATTTCAGGGACCTGCCAGACTTGAATGACACACTCAATATCTACGGGACAGTTGTTGTGGGTTCAATCGTTACTCAGAATAATCAAGAATTCTTCTGCCCACAAGGAGGAATGAATGACCAAGGCTTATGTTATGATGCCAATAGTATTCCAGGTGAAATCCTGAATTATGAGGTTAGAGATTGGAGTCCATCATCATCACATTGGGATATTCTTTGGCATTGCCAAACTGTTGAAGACGTCATTAATTGGTATGAAAACCATCATATCACATACTCCCCTTGGGATGGTCAGTGGAACTATGTAGATGCATCAGGGGCTGCCGTTGTTGTTACAGCAACAAATGGTGAGGTCACTTATATCAACAAAGAGAATGATAGTTATTTGGTCTCTACGAACTTCAATAGAGCAGACCCGAGTAGTCATTACTACGATTACCCATGCTGGAGATATGATACAGCGGTAAGTGTACTTGAAGAAATCCAAAATGAGGATGACCTGACCGTAGAGGTTTGTGAGGGTATTTTGGATTCTACTCATTTTGAATTGAATCTATTCAATGACGTTCAAACACTCTACAGTAATATCTACGACCCAGTAAATCTGGATATCTATCTCTATCATCTTTATGATTTCCAGAATCCACTCACATTCAATCTTGTTGAAGAGTATTCAGACGTGAACACCTCAAACTGTAATTATTCATTGTACCCTCAATTATATGATAGAACGTAGATGATGACGGACTTGTTCAATTACACAGGATCGGACTCGTCAACAATAGACTATGCAATCCTCGGAATCGGACTAGGAATACCAGCCATCGGTATCGTTTCATTGATGGTTTACAGGAAAAGAAAATGACAAAGTAATATTCAGACAAAATGCGAAGACTTTTACTAGGATTTGTTTAATAAAAGTCAAGAGAGAGTGACAAAGGGTTTTCAATAGAAACACTTGATGTCAGAATGAGAGGTCAGGAAAGAGTATGAGTACCACATGGTACATTACCAAAGAGTATCTAAAACGGCTCGAGATTAATTTTGAGGAGAAAGGCCGTAAGACATTCAATCTTTTTCCCTATGGTCCTCCAGAAACAGAAGAGATTGAGGTATTTCCCGGAACAAATTGGATTACACTAACCACACGGCTTTTTGATCTAACACCCCTATCAGCTAAGGATAAGAAAGCTGCTTGTATGCAATTACTGAAAGCTAATGCCAAGCTCGTTGAAATTTCATTTGGTGTAGACAAAAAGAATTGCATCATTCTCAGAAACGCGATTCCAGTGACAGGCATCTCGTATGATGCCTTCAATTGTACTTATGAAGCACATATCTCTGGAATCAAATTCTTCCACGAGAAGATGAAACCAATAATCGCACCACATTGAATCAATCGTTTGATACAAAGTTGTTCGTCTAAGAATCAAATAGAAAAAGAAAGGGGTTGAGGGGATTATCCCCTCAAAACTGTGTTACCTACGTCTTCGAGCTACAATCACCAGAACGATCACAATAACTAGAGCCACACCAGCCAGCATGATTAAGACTTCGTTTGGAAGACCTTCACCACCTGGTCCAGTCGGGCCTGTTGTGCCAGTGTTCGTTGTGATTATACCTAGACCAACTTGGTATGAACCAATCTGTGATTCTGTCACACCTAGCTCAGTAATTACTGTCACTTTGAAGTAGACAATTGTATCATCTGGATATGCAGGAATATCGCCAGAATAGCGAGAACCACCTGAATTCCACATGTAATTGTCCATCTCAGCCCAGCTGTTGATGTCAGTTGTGTAGTCAAGGTATACTTGCTCAATTGGCATCTGACTGTTAATGTCAACACTAACAGTCACTGTGTCACTTCCGGATGGAACAGTTGGCGAAATGCTGAATGTTCCAAAGTTAACACCACCAACAGGTGCGGATGTACCACGACTCGAAGTGTAACTAACAAATACAGGGTCCTGATAGACACTATATCCTTCCCACTCAGTGAAACCAATGGTGACATAGAACGAAGTAGAGCTTGATGACCAACCTACAGCACTCTGACCGTTCTCAGATTCGAAAGCTTGTCGGAAAGTACCTGCAGGAGTTGTCATGCTGACCACATCATATGGAGCTGTCGTGTTCTTAGACCAGTCATAGGTTGTTCCACCCATTATCATCTCAGCGAATGGAGCACCAGCGGTCTCAAACTCGAATGTATCAGCACCGACTGTGGATTCACCGTCCGCGAAACTTCCGTCTGCCTTGAAGGCAAAGTCAGAGAGCTGCACATCAGCGAAATAGTTCAGTGCTAACGAGCGATTCTCGAGGTTGTCACGACCACCAATCATGTTAGGTAAGTCCCAGTTGCCAACATAGTTGTCAACTTTGATGTCCGCGTAGTTATTCAAAGCTCCCTCAGATGTGTCGAGGTAACCCTGGAAGTGTACAAGGAATGATAGTTCGTCGATAGTGATCTTGGTTGGACGTTCATCAAATGTCCTGAGATCCGATCCTTGTTGAACTCCATCATACCAGCCCCAATATCCGTAAAGGGTGTATGGGAATACTGTACCATTCACACCATAATACTCAACGCCCCATGTGACTTCATCTTCAACACCGACTTCAATTGAACCGGATGAAGACAGGTCACTGTACGCTGCGCCAGGTGTAACAAAGTCGATTGATTCAACACTGTCAGGAATGAGGTAGTGAGAAAGTTCACCAGAGCCTGGATTCATTAGGTTAACGTCCATCAGCTCGTTCACATTCTCATCTTCCCAGATCATAAGACCACTGTACTCATAGTGCATTCCTACATTAAGCCAGTGCTCAACTCCACCTTCTTCGTAGCTTGTACCATAGTTCTGACCAATTCCAAAACTGAGCCAAGTCCACGTCTGTTCATTGGATACCATCCAGTCCCAACCGTTGTCAATCGCTTCTTGGAGTATGTCTTCCCAAGTCACGTTCTTTGCCATCCATGCAAGGTCCCAATAACCTGGCATTGGATCGCCTTCAACGGTTAGAAGCTGATCTTTGACATCCTGCATTTCAGTTCCAGTGAGCTGAGTAAAGTCATCAGCATGATACCAGTAGAAAGTCTGATTCCATTCATATGACCATGTGTAGGTGTCAAGACCCATCCAGGAGTTGATATTCATATCATCTCCATATTGAGTTGTATTTGGATCCCAGAGTATGTGTACCCACATCTTGCTGTATTCATGTGTCCAGCTATCAGTTGATGCGTATTCTTCTTGGACGTAATATTGGTCATCAGTAGTATCGAAGTCTCCATCGAGATCTACTGCGCCATTATCATCGTTGATTGCCCAGTTCTGAATACCCCACATTCCCCACTGAGGAACTCCAATAACGAAGTCATAGAAGTTTTTGTAGACAGTGCTTTCAATGGGTTTCAGACCTTCTACAATCGCGTAACCCCAACGATTTCGTAGTCTATAGACGAAATCATGGTGAGCAACAGCATCAACAGGAGTGCCTTTGTAGTCAAAGCTGAATATTGGCCTGACAGACCCCTCGTAATTCTCCCAGAAGAAGTAGAGGTCTCCGGTAAAGGTTGCATTCATTACTTTGTAGGCATATCTATACTGACCTTCGTAGTTGAACTGATAATGTCCAGCCATCCAGTCGTAGTAGAAATACGAATCACTGTAATTGTAGTATGCAGTCACCACATAGGTATTCAAAACTGGTGGACGCTCCCATTCAGGGAACATATAGACACTGCCATTCATTGCTACATATTCGTACCAGCTAGCATTACCGCTCTCCTGATAGTATGGCCACTCTTGGGTGGAGTACATGACTGCGCCATCTAAGTTATATTCAAAGACTATGAATAAACGAGTTTCATTTACCAACCAAGTAGTTCCATTCTTTAGATGTAGATACTTTGCATATCCTATCTGCTGAGGAGCAGGAGCACCTAGGTATTGTACTTCTTCAACAGTTGAGAACGCAAGATCATTTCCATATGTTCCTACGTATCCATTGAAGCCAGTTTGTGGTGGATCCCAAATATCAGTGCCATTCGCATTGATGTAGGGGATATGCATCTCAATTACGTCCATAACTTCGCCAGCAATTCGTACCCAGTATGGACCAATTCCTCGGACGGGATATCCGTTTTCGTTCCATATCAGAGTACTAACTGTTGGTACTAATCCACCTTCACTCTCTGTTTCCGCGAGTTGGTATTCATAACGAGCATGTGCTCCGGGATATGGCATCTCATACTTAACAGAGTCAATCTCAGTGTAGTAGAATCTTTGTACATTATAGGTGACAAGATATGCATCTGAACCCATGTACTCTTGTACATAGTAACTCTGTGGCCAGCTAGAGATTTGCCAGACTCCACCAATATTAACTTCGTAGTAACCAGTCAGCTCATTGTAGCGGAACTGTAGGAGTTCACCACCTGAAGTCATCATGTAATACATCTGATCACGGCTCTCCCACCAGAACTCATCAATTATCAAAGTACTGTGTGAAGTACCATAGATTATGTAAAACTGCTGATCAGGGTATGCAGGCATCTCAACATGGTCATAGAATACCTTAGTGACATATGGTTCACCATAAGTGGTATAGTCGCCAATGTGGAAGTATCCATCAATATCCACCCAGTAATAGAAGCTTGTAACTCCATCATAGAAGTAGTATGGGTAATCCATTGCTGTCAGGAAAGAGTCAGCTGTCAATGTGGTAACATTGTAGATGACAATTCCGTTATCATAGGTCACCCAAACCTTAGTTTCGTTTTGAAGTAGGTAGTAATAGACATCCTTACCAGTCACAGGATCATAGTGGTCATAGAAGAAGATATTCTTCCATGTGCTACCGCTCCATGGATCATAGTTCTCGCGAACCTTGATTGGTAGATCCTCACCGTTGATTACGATGTAAGGTGCCTCAAGACCTTTGGCATATTTACCAGCTAATGAACCATTAGTGAATTGGTAAGCAAGCTGGTCTGGAGTCATTTCTGCGTAGACTTGCTCACCAAGGTAGTCAAAACTGTAGACCCATTCCTTCTCCCAGCTTTCAATTTCATGTTCACCCCATCCGAGAGAATAGTCCTCGAACCAGGTCTTGTTCATGAAAGCAAAGTCCCAGTAGTAGTTAGTATCAGGAACAGATAGAGAAGGTGTTACATTGAATCTTGCGAACAAATCTCCACCCTCGGTCCAATTGGTAAACCCTGTAACTGTGGCAAAACCACCTGGTACAACTGTTTCAGGGCTGTGCCATTCAAGCCATTCTTTTTGCCAGTTCGCAGTTAGTTGGTTATAATACCAATATTCCCAGTGCCAGCCTTCGATTTCAGCCCAGTCCCACTCTTGGTAGTCACCATACACCCAATCCCACGTATTGGTGGTATCGTTGTATTGATAGAACCAACCAGTCTTAGTTGTTAGAACATAGTCCATGTAAAGGCCATATGTGTAATTCTGCATCTCAGTCCTATTGAAAGCCTTAAGATTTATAGCACCTTGTCTGTCTATTTCAACAACAAACTCAAGGTTTGACCAGCGACTTTCTTCTTCAGACCAATAACCATCGTAGGCTTCCATTCGGAATGAAACACCATCGATGTCATCAGCGATTTCGCTACCTCCTTGAAGACGACCCTGAACCAAGAATTCTTCACCCTTGTCCACTTGGAACATCCAACCTCTTGGCTGAGTTCCGTCAGCTTTCAATAGCTTGGCCAGTGTTACAGGACTCTCGATGGTGATCCGCTGAGCAAGGTCGAATTCTTGTTGTGTCTGTCGCGGATGCTCACCATATGTATCTGGATAGTAATAGTAGTTGTCAGTACCCCTTACATCAGTCCTGAAACTGAAATATGAGTATTGATCAGTCTTTGGCATCTTTTGGGTAAAGTGACCAACAAAGTCGACTACGTATTCGTTTCCTATTATTCCTGCACTTGATGCAGGGATATTGAGTTCGTATAGAATAGGATAATCTTCTGGAATGGGTTCAAAGACCGTAATCTCTTCATTCCATGTATCAGGTTGAATGGTTTCGTATGGATATCCATAATATGTGAAACCAAAGTATTGCTCAAAAGAACCTGATGAGAAGTTATAGAGATAGTACATCTGCTTATCAAGCCAGTATGTTTCTTCAACAAGATAACTATCCCATTGCATTGTGTCTGGATTCCAATCCTGTCTCATGACAGTCACATTTTGTTCTGTGTAGGTACCAAAGTCTGTCCATTCGAAGTCTTTGAATTGACCATAGACATCAACCCACGTTGTGACTTCAACACCAGCGTCCCAAACATAGGTTCCAAGTAGGTCGTCGAAAACCCAGCCACCATATGTCGTCTTTAGCTCTCGGTGCCATCCTGTTCTGTTGACTGGTACTTGTAATCCACCAGGCATATCAAAACCAAGTTTGACCCATGCTGGTTCATCACCTGTGATGTTGAATTGCATGACAAAATCAGTCATTCTGCTTATGGAATAGAGTGTATCACCTTCCATATCCAACTTTTGAAGGGTATAACTACCTCCATAAGAATAACTCCAAGCATCGTCAGGATCAATACCAATAGCCAGTCTAAATGGTTCCCATTCGCCATAGGAATTAGTACTAATCCAATTATTCTCACTATCTTGAATATCCATATTGATCTCATAGAGACCTAGTGGCGTGTCTACAGTAAATCTCACTGCGAATGTGAAGAAGTAATTGTTTGTGTCAGTTGTATTTGAACATTCTTCTGGGATGATATCAACAAAGCTTGGTAGTGGCGGGCCACCTTCATCGGTGTAATTCCACTGGTAGCTATAAGCATTCCAGGCTTGGTATGTATATTCCCAGTTCTCGTAACTGAAATCGAAGCTAGCTGAGTAATTCCAATCTGCGGTCATATACCAACCGTAGAACCTCACTGCACCAATATTATTTCCTTGAAGTATATCCTTCGGAACTGTGGCAACGACATTGATTACCTCATTAATCTCGGCAAAACTGTCGTCAGTGAGAAGAGAACCATTCTCATGGAATATCTCAAAACTTGGACTCGGTCCAAAGAGCCAGTTTTTGTTCTCCCACGACCACTCGTCACTCGTTGTGTTGGTATCCTGTTCCCACCAAGCCCAAGTACCTGAATCGCTACCACCTTGCGCCGGTTGTGGTTGAGAATAAGTAATGAAATTAGTACTTGTTTCAGGTACTGAAGTTGGTATGGTTACTGCATTTCCAACAGAAACCATTGAAAACATGAATAACGCAACAGCAACTAGTGAGAGGAGTGCCCGTCGTTTTTCTCTAAGTTGCATGTTTATTTATCTCCGACTGCGCGACCGGGTAAAACGTTGCAATGATAGCATGCGGTGTGGCGCATATTCTATATAATTGAACCAACCGGCGCGCAAATTGAATTTGCAATTAATATGATATTTAATTATAATATAAGCAATTGGTGCACATACTTTCTCCCATTTACAGAAAATGCGCAAAAGAAAAAGACAAGGCACGAACAAAATTCGTGCCCTTAAGTTTCACTACAAGAAGTACATCAGCAACGCAGCTACAATTCCTGAGATGTGTTCCTCAATAAGTGCCGCTATTAGAAGGAAGAACATCACAAATACAAATGTTCTCCATATTCTTCTATCAGTTAGCAGCGATTTGGTTTTCTCGACGAGATTGTCCCAGTCTTCTGAGATAATGGTTTCATCAAGATCCCTGGCAATCCTAATAGAAGCTGCCGCAGCAAACAAGAATGCGGGAATTTCAATAACACCATGAGGAAGTAAATTAATCACGTAATGAAGTGCATTTCCACCAGTTAATGCGATAACAGTCCCTATACCTGCTACCCAAAGTGCTGTAGAAAGAATCTCTGCTACAGCTAGTGAGATGAGACCCATTCTGATGTATAACAGGAGGAAGTCATCCTTCCTTTGGGGATAGGAAGAGTCATCGGATACGGAACCAGATTCAGTAGTATCATTCATTCCATAAGTGGCGCTCTGATATTTTGGCACCTCATCATCCGTTGGTTGTTTAATGAAACCTTGAAACATCTTGTAGAATATTGCGAGAATCATAGGAAGTATAACAATCGCAATTATCGTGAACTGATCATCATAGACGAAATACTCGATTGCGAAGAATGTAACAATTGGAGGAAGCCACCATCCTCCAGATGATCCACGACCATACTTATTCAAGACAAAAATCACGAGGAAGAGCCCAAATAGTATCCCATACAAAATTCCTGCCCGCAGTCCAAGTTGAGCAACAAATGTCCATGGCCAAGATGGAATAAATACTCCAGCTGCTAGATCGAGGTAAGTCCAGAGAATGGATGCAGCTCCAGTAATTATTGTGAAGATTATAGCTATCCAGCCAATCCGTTTTTCGCTGGG
>JAEORG010000403.1 GCA_016841005.1 Candidatus Thorarchaeota archaeon
CACCGAACTATTAATTGGATAGATGTCATCCCTAGCTGTCAGGAAAGAGGTTGATTGTGTTGAGCACGAGAAAAGAGAAGGATGCCCTCGGAGAACTGGAGGTCCCTGCTGATGTGTATTGGGGGATAAACACCGAACGTGCCATTCGTAATTTCAAAATAAGCGGAAGACGTATGCCTGAGGAGTTCATCATTGCTCTAGCACATGTGAAAAAGGCGTGTCTACTAGCCAATATCGAAAATGGTTCTATAGAAAATGAAATCGGTAATGCTCTGAAGAAGGCTGTAGATGAAATAATTCTTGAAGATAAGCACCTCGACCAATTTCCAGTTGATATATACCAGACTGGTTCTGGAACTCAAACGAATATGAACATGAATGAGGTCTTGGCAAATCGAGCTAATGAGATTCTGGGTCACCCGTTAGGGAAAAAATCTCCAGTGCATCCAAATGACCATGTCAATAAAGGCCAATCAAGCAATGATGTGATACCCACAGCAATGCATGTTGCAGCATTAATTTCTCTTACACAACATCTAATGCCAGCTGTAGGAAATCTTATGCGTACATTAGAGGACAAAGTAAAGGAATTCGTGGGTGTAATAAAAATCGGAAGAACACATCTTCAAGATGCAGTGCCAATTCCGCTATCAATGGAATTCAATGTGTATAGAGCACAAATTATTGCAAGCTTTAACGAGTTACAGAATACTCGGGATGATCTCATCCTTCTCCCAATCGGTGGAACTGCACTTGGAACTGGATTAAATGCTGATTCGGGATTTGATGTTGCAGTTGTAAAATTTCTGAGCAAGAATCTCCGTTTTCCATTTGAAGTCAATCCAGTGAAAGCAGAAGGAATCGCTTCTCATCGAGCTTTGGTCAAGTTAAGCAGTGCTTTACGATTACTTGCGCTAAGCTGTATGAAGATGGCGAATGACATACGATGGATGGCATCTGGTCCCAGAGCAGGTTTGGGTGAGTTATTGATACCTGAGAACGAACCAGGTTCTTCAATAATGCCAGGAAAAGTCAATCCTACACAATCCGAATCGCTGATTCAGGTTGCACTCCAGGTCATAGGTCTTGATGCTGCAATTGCGATGGGAGAAGGATATGGTAGTCTCCTAGATCTCAATGTAGCAAAACCGATGATGATTACCAATATCTTGGAGGCGATGAGTCTTCTTTCTAAAGGAATCAACAGTTTTGTGACACATTGCCTTGCTGGTGTCCGTCCGAACTTACCAGTGATTAAGCATCATCTTGAACGTAGCCTCATGATTGTTACAAAACTTTCACCGGTGATTGGGTACGATAAAGCAGGTGAGATTGCCAGAAGAGCACTTGAAAGTGGCAAGACAATCCGTCAAACTATAGACGAGATGGGACTTGAAATTGAAGATTTGGATAGACTGTTAGACCCTGCAGACATGGTGTAGTCATTCATACTATCCATAACAAAACCCTCTTGAGTGCTATTACGCTTTACCAAAACTAAGTCAGGAGGATAATATCGGTTGGTTCAAGAGCACGATGTGTTAATTATTGGAGCTGGGCTTTCAGGTTTACGAGTAGCTATCGAGTTAGCTGAAGCTCATGATGTCGCAATCATCACAAAAGTACATCCTCTACGATCGCACTCAGTTGCGGCGCAAGGTGGTATTAATGCCGCAATGGGTAAAGACGATTCTTGGGAAACTCATGCGTTTGATACAGTAAAAGGAGCTGATTACTTAGCTGACCAAGATGCTGTAGAAATTCTCACAAGAGAAGCTCCTAATGCAGTGATTGAGAATGAAAGATGGGGTACAGCATTTTCTAGGAACGATGACGGGACGATAGCACAGAGACCTTTTGGTGGCGCTGGTTTTCCAAGAACCTGTTATACTGCTGACCGTACTGGACATAATTTACTTCATACAACATACGAACAGGCATTACGTCTTGGAGTTAAGATCTACGAAGAATTCTTTGTTACTTCCCTAGTTCGAAATGAATCGTCTGTTGTTGGAGTAACTGCACTTGAAATTGCAACTGGTGAGGTACTTGGATTTGCTGCCAAGGCAGTTGTGATTGCAACTGGTGGTTTTGGAAGAGTTTATGCCAGGTCTACAAATGCGCTGATAAACACCGGGGATGGTTGTGCAATCGCCCTGCGTGCAGGAGTTCCGTTGAAAGACATGGAATTCGTCCAATTCCATCCAACTACACTTTACGGTTCTAGCATTCTGATGTCAGAGGGTGCACGAGGAGAAGGTGGGATTCTTCTAAATGCTAATGGAGAGCGTTTCATGAAAAGGTACGCTCCTGAAAAAATGGACCTCGCACCAAGAGATATTGTAGCACGTGCAATCAGAACCGAAATACTAGAAGGTAGAGGATTTGAGAATGAATATGTACACCTTGATCTAACCCATCTAGGCAGAGAGAAAATTCTTGAACGATTACCTGGAATTCGTGAGATTAGTATATATTTCGCAGATGTTGACCCAATCGACGAACCAATTCCTGTCCAACCTGGACAGCATTATTCTATGGGTGGGATTGATTGTGACAAACATGGTTCCACATCACTTCGTGGTCTATATGCTGTTGGAGAAGCCTCATGCCTCAGTGTTCACGGAGCAAACAGGCTTGGAGGAAATTCGCTTCTGGAAACACTTGTTTTTGGGAGAGTTGTTGGAAGAGCAGTTAGGGAATTTATAAAAACTGCAGAACATCAATCGACACAACTTGTTGATGAACAAGTCTTCAAATGTAGGGAACACCTCCAAGAGTTAATCATCAGAGAAACTGGAGAATCTCCAGCAGACATTCGTAAAACTCTCACAGAAACCATGGATGCCAAGGTTGGTGTATTTAGACAACCTGAAGAAATCGAAGAGGCACTAGAAGTCATTAGAGAACAAAGAAAACGGTTTGAATCAGTTGCATTGGGAGAGGTTGATAAGAAATTCAATTACTCCTTGGTTCGAGCATTGGAGTTGAAGAATCTAATCGATTTGGCTGAGGCAATCGCCTTTGGAGCATTAATGAGAGAAGAGAGCAGGGGAGCTCATTGGCGTTTGGATTTTCCAAAACGTGATGATGAACGTTTTCTAAAACATACTCTGGCAATTATGTCTGGTAATGTAATGAGAATTGAATACAAAGATGTGAATCTTGGGACGTTTGAAGTTAAGGAGAGGACTTACTAATGATTTTCAGAATCGCAAGAAGTAGAGATGGTGGATCTATAACTCACTATGATTTGTATAAAGTCCAGACTCGGAAGGGGATGACAGTTCTCGATGCGTTATTCCAGATTCAAGATAAGATGGATTCATCACTTGCGTTCAGATACTCATGCCGAGGTGCAGTATGTGGAAGTTGTGCTGTGCTCATCGATAAAGAGCCCAGATTGGCCTGTAGGACTCAAGTATCTACGATAAAAAGTGAATCTCTGAAGTTACAACCATTTCCCCCTTTAACTGAGATTCCCTCCGGCTGGGATAAGGCAACAGAGATTCTCATTGAACCTTTACCTAATCTACCAATCTTGAAGGACCTTGTAGTCGATATGGTGAACTTCTATGACGCATTAAAAGAATTGGAACTTTGGGAAAGCCCTACTGTGGGTGATAAACCACGAAATCAGAGTCCCGAAGATAGGAAGAGGATTGAACGTTATGTCAACTGTATTCTCTGTGCTATTTGTTATGGCTCTTGTCCTGTGAATTATAAGAATGATGAATATGTGGGACCTGCAGCTTTAGCTAAAGCATGGAGATTCAATCAAGATTCACGGAATCTTGAAGCGGATCGATACTTGGTGAGAGCGCAGGGAAATAATGGCGTTCCATTATGTGACTTGGTCATGAACTGTGTTAAATCGTGTCCGAAAGGTGTTGCTCCTGGTGGTGCTATTCGGAAGATGAAGCAATAGTACAGAAGATTAATTTCAGAATCCTTTATACAACACTAATTACATGATGTATTGGTGGTAAGAGGTGGATTTCATTATCCGTTTTTTTGAAAAACTATTTCAAACTCGGTTACCTTTGTTATCTTCCCTCTTTAATTTCATTATCACAATGATTTCTTCATTGAGCCTCTCATTGGTCCTAGTGATTAACACACCCAGAAGGTCAATAATTTACTCTAACATTATTTTCGTTTCAATTGTTGTAGGAGTATTGATACAGATTGTACTGATTGGTTTGTTGACTATGAGATTCCAATATCCTGAAGGTGAGATGAACGCGATATTTACAAAAATTAAGCGTAAATTGTTATTGCGAAATGATGTTATAATATGGAGTAGAAAAAGCCTCAAACCATATGCTGTGATTTTCTCTACTCCTATTCAACGGGCGATAATAATCTCCACATCTATGATTCATTTGATGAGGAGAATGCCACAAGAAGCTGAGGTTCTACTTGCTGAAAAGATGCTTTCTGTAGATAGGCAAAGAGTCTTTCTTCTCCCTGCAACTATGGTTTCACTTTTCATTTTCACATCTCTATCAACATTTGAATATCTCTCAGTTATACGATATCTCGGAGGTAATATTTCTGGCCTCTATTCTGTATTTTTCACTTTATGTTTGGTTGTCGGTATCGTTTTTTTGGTCTTACGGAGTATTCTTTGGGTTCGTGGTCCAGAAACTGTGATTATTACGCAGGAGTGGGGGCTACATCCACGAATTGCTGAACAGCAGCTAATTGCAGATCATCTTTTTTCAGATGAAGAAATTAAATTTCGTTTGCGAAATATAAGAAGAGATGAGGAACAGAGTCGTTTCACGAGAAGAATACTACTTTTCTTGCTAAGCATGGTACCTATCATTTTTGGTCTTTTCATTATTTTCATAATTCTAGCATATCTTGGTTTGTACATCTACGGTTATGGTGTACTATTTGGACTTCCAACTATCATTTTCTTTATCTTCTACTATTCATTAAAAAACAGAGACTCAACAGCGCTTGAGGAACTCTGGAACGAGGCGGAGGTCATTCAAGATCCCATTTGGCTTGACTAGACCTTAGACTCAGAGTTCGTATACTTGAATCTACGATTCAAGCTGAATCATTTCATACGATCCTTCTGCATGAATCTCCTTCAATCTCTTCTCTGATAATTCGATTGCTACAGAAGTCGAATCGCAAATAATCCATCTTCTATCAAGTTGATGAGCAGCAATTGCAGTAGTTCCAGATCCTGCGAAGAAATCACATACGATATCTCCTTTGTCTGTAGCTGATTCAATTACACGATATAATAATGCAAGTGGCTTTTGTGTTAAAAATCCTGAATACTCGCTTGACGACCCTTGGATAGGTGGAATATCCAACCAAAGGTCTGACACTAGAACACCCGGACTATCATCAAGATATTGTTTCTTAGAATATCGTCCATTACGACTTGTATAGATGAGGTTTGATGCCCACCAGTCATCTAGTGTTTCTTTTCTATAGAGATATGGAGCTATCCTACCTCTCCATTCAAACTGCTTACGTGATTTGGTTCTTTGGATTCCTTGTGCTTCAATCTCAATCAGCCTAAACCTACCTCTTTCATCTTTGTAGCTATATGGCCTTAGTGAACTATCATCATGCACTCGATAAACAGGATTGGTGCGAAATCTTGTTGAATCCGCTGCATAAAGTAGAATCACATCATGCTGAGACCCAAATCCTCTACTCTGTGCTTTCGGACTATTTGTCCTCTTCCAAATTATCTCATTAGCAAAGTTTTGGTATCCAAATACTTCGTCCATTATTGTTTTGATATAGTGAGAAACATGATAATCGAGATGAACCCAAATACTTCCTTCTTCGGAGAGGAGTTCTTTCATTCCTTGCAACCGTTCTCTCATGAAATCTAAATACTCGGAGAGTCCACCGTCCCACTTGTCAGAGTAAGTATGTTTTTCATTCAGTTGAGGTGCATGGTTCCTATTTGGACTTCCTTTCCTCTTTATACTATAATCAGTGCCTGAGAAATATGGTGGGTCGATGTAGATGAGTTTTAGTTTTCCACGATAACCCTGCAGAAGATGTTGGACTGCAACTAAACAATCTCCGTTTAGTATAATATTTCTCTGAGTAGTCATGTATCTCAAATAGCAGAATGCTTCCCCCCTTTTAGGTCTTCATGAGTTCCGACATTGATATTAGAAGCTCCTTACATCAACTGAATTCTCTAATTCATGGAGGAAACTGTGCAGTGGATCGAACTCGAGTAACCTTGTTCTCAATGATCTTCACCATTCTAATATTTCCAGGTGTCGTTCTTGGTGCTGCAATTGCTGGACCTATTTCTCCCTCCCAAGCACCTACTAATGTGAATATTTCAGTTGTGGGATCAGAGAATGCACCAGCAGTAATCACCTCGTTGGAACTTGATGGTTCTATCAACATTGACAAATCTGATACCATTCCATCTGCACTTACTTCTGGTTCAGATGCCATTTTCTTACTTGATACTCCGTTGAGTTCTACTGATGTAACGTTACTGAATGCATTCGTAACAGGTGGAGGAGGTCTCTTTATACTAACAGGACCTTCCGTATCAAAGAATGCTACCGGGTTTCAAGATTTCGGAATA
>JAEORG010000404.1 GCA_016841005.1 Candidatus Thorarchaeota archaeon
ATGCAGGTACTACTGGCGTCAGATGTATGATAGTAGACCAAAGTGGTTCAGCGATATCAATCAGTCGCAGGCCATGGACTTATGAAACTCCTGAATCATTGGAAGTGGCAAAAGAATTCGATCCAGCTGCATTCTGGAAACTAGCATCTACTGTGATAAAAAAGGCAGTTGAAGCCGCATCAAAGAGAGGCTACAAACCTGAAGCTATTACAACAACTAGTCAAAGACATGGCATGGTGCTATTAGATCAGGATAAGGAGGAACTTCATGGAAGTCCCAATATTGATGCAAGAGGATCGATGACGCAATACATCATCGAAGACGAATTGGAAGAGGAATATTATGAAATCACAGGGTGTTGGCCTCCAATGATGTTTGCGCCATCTAGAATCGCTTGGTTTGAGGAGGACGAACCTGAGATTCACGAAAAAATATCCCACATTCTACCCATCAATGATTGGTTAACATTCAGGTTATCTGACTCATTAGTGACTGAACCTGCATCAGCATGTTCAACTGGATTTTTTGATCTTAAGAAGCAAGCCTGGAACATGAAAATTCTTGATTTGGTAGGATTTGGTGTTGGTGTTTTACCTGAAATCAAGAGTGCAGGTGAAATAATTGGAGAAGTGACTAAGAAAGCTTCCTTTGCAACCGCTCTTCCAGAAGGCTTACCTGTTGTTCAGGGAGGAACGGATACACATTGTGCACTCCTTGCAACTCAGACAAAACCCAAGGAAATAGGTATCATAGCAGGTAGTACAACTCCTGTCATGTTAGTGTTAGACGACCTCAAACGTGACCCCAATATGAAACTCTGGTCAAGCAATCATATGATACCGGGGTTGTGGACCCTAGAAAGCAATGCTACCATGACAGGAGCATATCTTGAATGGATAGTGAAAATTCTATGCGAACGTTCTGAGAATCCGGAGAATTGCCAGCGACGAACATTCAATAATTTAGAATCGATCATAGAAGAAATTCCTCCCGGGAGTAATGAAACAACTGTAGGACTAGGACCCAACATCATGGACTGCACAATGATAACAAATGTTCCCCTTGCTCGGATGTATTTTCCTCAACCCGCTTTACCATCGGTTACTCCTTTGGATTCTGCAACATTGATACATTCAGTTCTCGAAAACATCACATTTGCAATAAGAGGGAATTGTGAGCAATTATATCAGTTCGCAGAAGTTGATTCCATAAAGGCTATCGGAGGAATGTCGCAATCCAATCTTTGGGGGCAGATGTTAGCCAATGTGCTAAATAGAAATGTCAAAATTCCTGTTCAGTCTGAAGGCAGCTTACTTGGTGCAGCTATTTGTGCTACAGTAGGGCTAGGTTGGTACGACAGTCCCCAAGATGCTTCTAAGAATATGGTCGCATGGAGAAATACATTTTCTCCGGATGAAAGGTCAGTCGAATACCAAGGATATTACTCAAAATGGAGAAGTGTGTGGGTGGAGCGAGAATAAGATGTATGAGGATGAGAGAAAGGTCTTACTTGATATATGCATTAGAATGATCGAGTTAGGAATGGTAATTGGTTCCTCAGGAAACGCGAGTATCAGAATTGAGGACCATGTTGTAATCACACCCAGTTCGGTAGAATATTTGACCATGACACCAGATGAGATGGTTGTTGTTAATCTTCAAGGGGAAATCATCGAAGGAGACAGAAATCCGAGCGTTGAGAAATACATGCACCTCGGAGTATACAATGCTAGAGAAGAAGCCAAGGCAATAGTTCATTCACACAGTATTCATGCTTCAGCGTTAGCAGTACTAAGAAAACCTCTTCCGCCTGTAATTGATGAAGTTGTTCCAAAACTTGGCGGGGAAATTCGTGTTGCAGAGTATGCCATGCCAGGTACTAAGGACCTGGCAAACAATGTAGTTAAGGCTCTTGAAATGAGAAGTGGTGTCCTCTTGGCAAATCATGGATCTCTTTGTTTTGGGAATAGTATTGAAGATGCGCTGCATAATTCAATACTCTTAGAGCGAAGTTGTAGGATTTACTTGATTGCGCTCCAAGCTGGAACTCCAATTGAACTCCCAGAAGATGTCGTTGAAGATGAGGCAGATATTTGGGATATGATGAGGAGCTATTGAATCATGATTTCAAAAGACTCTGCAGTTTCATCAAATCACGAGCAGGACCATCAGCCTTAATCTTTCCACCCATGAAGGAGCGCATTGCAGATTTTGAACCATCAAGTATCCCCAAGATTGTCGCTGTATCAGTGATAATAGTCATATCCGGTGACCCATGGGCACCCTCAGAAACAGTCGCCTTCCCTTCTTTGAACTCGATAGTGATATCCAATCCGATATCTTTGTAGGTCATCAACATTATACGATCATAGTTTCTGAACCTTTTTTCCAGTCCGGGGTCCTCAATCTTGGACACCATTTTCTGAACCGCATGCATGATTTCGTCTTTACTCGACAACAAGACTCCTCCTAGGATATTATGGAGTTCAACAATAGCATTCTTTGTGAAAAGTGTAACGAAAAAACACCAAATAAGGCTAGGTGTGAGAGAAAAACACCAATGCAATCCTATTTGCTAGGTTACTTCGCTTTCAGCAGTTTTTTCAAAATACTCAGCAATCATAGTCATATCGGGGATAGCATTGGTTCGTAGTGCCTTCATGAAGCTTTTCGGAGTGCCCCTCTTGTCAAGTTCATGTTCAATTCTTCGAATGCAGACGGTAATATTAGCCATTGCATTCATCAAAGTTGAAAGACTAGTACGTAGATCGTCATCAGAGCATTTTGACATTCTCTTAGGAATGCAACATTTGAATGAGATTGTTCTCCCTTCATGTGTTTCTTCTTTCACACTCATCACCTAGGGAACTCAAATCCCTGTGATAATATTCAACTAATTGTTTAATTAGCATACCGTTTCAATCTGTAATCCTGTAACCAAAATGCTTACAATTAAGCAGGTTTTTTTCAATTTACATTATATATGGTTACAATTAGAAACTATACATATGTGTATATACACCAAAACCTAAGTTTATGTCAATGAAAAAATGAATTCTGAAAGTCGCTTTAGGCCTTCTCTAAGCTTCTCTTCCTCATGACCAAAACCTATTCGAAGATATTTCTCCATACCAAAATGAACCCCTGGTACAATGAGTACATCCTTCTCAATTCGGAGTCTATTTGCAAGCTCTTGTGATTCTATTTCCATATGATAATTTGGAAAGCAAATCGATGCAGCTTCTGGTGGAATGCAACTCATGATATTCTCGTGTTGGTCTAACCATTCCTTCACAATATGCCAATGGGCACCAACATGGATTTTTGCTCGTTCTTCAAGCCTTCTTCTTACTTCTGGACTTAGAGCAATGGTCCCAAGATAGTCACTAAGTGCAGTAGGGCAGATTGATGTGTAATCTGTATATCCCCAAATATCTTCGGTTACTTTTGGATTTGATGTGACAATCCAACCCAGCCTGAGTCCAGGTAAGCCATATACTTTAGATAGACTTGATGTGACCATCACCTTCTCACTATAGTCAAAGGATGTCGGAGATTTTCTATCCCCCAACTCAACACCACGATATATCTCATCAGACAAAAGCCACGCATCCACATCACATGCGATTTCTGCAATTTCTCTGAGTTGAGATTCGTTAATGATAGCACCTGTAGGATTGTTTGGTGTACAGATTGCAACAGCTGCAGTCTTATCAGAAATTACTTCTTTGAGACCTTCAATATCAGGTACCCACCGATCGTCAAGCATCTTTAAGAAAAATGGCTTGACTTTTCCTCTGAAGTTTTTCCAAATACCGAATATCTGCATGTAGTTTGGAAGCAGTACAACAAGTTCATCCCTATTCTCACTATTGCCTAGGAGATACCATACAG
>JAEORG010000405.1 GCA_016841005.1 Candidatus Thorarchaeota archaeon
CAGAATGGATCCGCTCCCTTGTTCACCTTTGTTGCTTCATATCAGTTTGTGCTAGCAGAGGCTCCTCTTCTCATCCTTCTCGGAGTTATCTGTGGGCTTGTTTCAATTCTATTTGCAGTAGTCCTAATGGCGACTCGTAATTTCTTCACAATCAGATTACCTGACTGGGCAGATCCAATAGCAGGATCTTTACTAGCATGTATTGTCATATTTGTTGCATCCTTAATTGCTCATCCCAATTTGACAATAGCAGGAATGGGCTATGAAGTCATTAATTTTCTAGCAGATAACCCGCAACCAATTATCATTCTGGTCATTCTTTTATTTAGCAAGCTATTTGCTTCTTCTTTTGTTGTAGCAGGTCGAGTATCTGGAGGAGTATTAGCATCATCTCTATTTGTAGGAGCTATGCTTGGATCTGTTTTTGGCGAGATATTTCATCCAGAAAATGTCGCTGCGTTTATGGTTCTTGGAATGGGTGCGGTACTTGCTGCTAACACAAACACTCCAGTTGCTACAAGTATAATGATGTTAGAAATGAGTCTCTCGTTTGATCTTGTTATTCCTCTTGTCATTTGCATCACAGTGTCCTACATGGTAAGTTCTGGCACCTCTCTCTACCAAGGACAGAAGATCTCTCGTTCTGATGAACCTGAAGATTTCTTTGCATCCATAAACATCATGAATGATGTCAAAGTCGATTTGAGAAAACATAGAGGAACTGAGAATCTCTTCGATTCAGATTTGAATGTAATTGACCATGATACTGACGATGAAGAAAGTAATTCTGCATAAATTAATAGGTCAATGAATCATTAAAGGTAATAGAGAGATTGAATCGGCGTAGTACATCTACCGCCTGTGGAAATCCGAGGAGGATTGAAATTTGCAAAGGAAACTAGTAAGCGCGCTACTATTAACATGTCTAGTTATTTCAAGCATTCCCTTGTTTCTTCATATTTTACCTGAGAGTAATGCTGAATCACAAGATGTTGAAATACAGGCACCAGATTTTCATGCATTAAGTGATATATTTGGAGAGATAATTCCAGTAGTTGTTAGATTTGATAGTGGTCTAACAAATTCAATTTTGGATATGATTGACTCAATTGGACTGAAATTCAGTCTAGGCACACCTACAAAGAGTCATGTGGGATCATATTATCTCTTAGACGGACCAGTACGCAGTCTTGAAGCATTAATGGATTTGAACATCGTGAGTGAAATTACTGCGCAGACACATTCTCAATTCCTCGAATCTCCTCGTGATTTATCAATTCCGGAAATCAACGCTGACGATGTATGGGAAATCCTTGATGACTTCAGTCGTAATGTCACAGGAGAAGGAATACTGATTGCTGACTTGGATTCAGGTGTAGATTGGCGACATCCTGATCTCTGGTTTGCTGATGGTGGTAATTGGCAATGGCTTGATAGTGGAACAATAAATGGAATCTTTGATAATGGGACCGATGGAGTTGATCTGGATCCTGATGGAGTAATTATGGCGGATGAAGTCCTCTATGCAATAGATCTTGGTAATGATGGCATTTTCAATACGCCATTTGATTGGCTTTGGGCAGATAATATTACACAAAATGGTCTTCCTGATCTTGGGGAACCTTTCTTTGTTGTTAATGATACTTCAGGAAATGGTTTACTTGATCTTGGCGAACCGTTGGTCATGCTTAGTACTCCAAAGACCAAGTACATCTATGAGAGGAATGTGTCTCTTCCAAATCAAATACAGGCGTGGGAACGAGGGGTAAATCTGACTAGTAGTACTCACAAGGATGATAGTCTATATGGTGGTGGTCATGGCACCGGTGTTGCGGGTATTCTTCTCGGTGGTCAGCTTGGATACCGTCAGTTTGTAGGAGTTGCACCAAGTGCTGAGCTCATGATGATTCGAGTCATAGGAGATTCTAACACATGGCTAACTATAGAGAAAGGACTGGCTCAGGCGAATAGTTCAGGAGCAGATGTAATTCTTACAGAAGTAGGATCTTGGACTTATCATTATCTCGATGGTAGTTCCAAAGTGGAATCAATGATTAACGATCTTGTAGCTCAAGGAATCCCTGTGATATCTCCAAGTGGAAATCTTGGAGGTAAGGACAAACATGCTATGGTCGACGTAGCTCCTAGCACACCTCATCAAATCGACTTTACAATCCCCTCGCCTTCTGATGACGATTATGTTGGTGAATACATTACAGAAGTATACATTACAATTCTCTCTGTTGATTCAGTAGATTTTGTAACAAGCAGCTTCAGTCTAGTTATCAGTGGGACTCCAATCGTTTTGCATCCGGGTATTGGTGAGGATAATTGGTTTTTGGAAGCTACTGTGATTACAAATATCGATGTTGAATCGTATACCTCTATCTCAATGCGGGGCACAAAGATGTTGGCAATCCATCTGTATAGTTCTCTTCCTCTTCCTACAACCTCTGGAATTCCGTGGCATCAGATCAATATGACAATTCCAGATGCTGGGAGAATTCATGCATACATTGCTGATATTAGGACATCTTGGACTGGTGGCTGCATTTGGAAGAGTGATGTCAGTAATGCGTACCAGATATGTTGGCCTTCTACAGCAGATAGAACAATCAGTGTTGCAAGTTATCGTACACGCGATCTAATATCTCCTGAAATAATTGGGGACATAGCTAGTTTTTCATCCATTGGTCCACGGATAGATGGGATCCAGAAACAAGGAGTTGCTGCACCTGGCGGTTACGATATAATATCAGATTATGCTGATGGATCTCTTTGGGGATTGTGGTATGATGGTAATGGTGTGCTTCCATTCAGTCAAAGATTTGCCAGTTATCGACTCTTCAGTGGCACAAGTGCTTCTGGACCTCATGTTGCTGGATGCGCTGCATTGTTACTTCAAGTAAACTCGACAATCGGTGATCAAGTTCAGACTATAATTGAATCGACAGCTAGAAAGGATTCATACACTGGTCCTAGTGCATCAGATACATGGGGCCTTGGAAAACTTGATGTCAATGCTGCCATTCATTGGTTGATTGATGATTTGGATGCTCCAGTAATTAGTACTCATACACGTACTCCTTTTGCTCCTACACAATTGGATAGTGCTACAATAGATGTGCCAGTTTCAGATAATGTAGCAGTTGACACAGTCATTCTTGAGTATCACAATGGAACTACATGGTTCAATGCCACAATGATATGGACCGGGTCTGTCTATCAAGGAGTGATTCCAGCTTTACCAAATGGTACACTAGTTAGCTATAATATCCTTGCAAATGATACAGCTGGAAACTGGGCTATCGCTGGGACATATAGTTACACTGTTCAATTAGCATCAACCACTTCAACTAGTACAACTAGCACGACAGATCCCACCACAACGACTGATACATCCACTACGCCAACGACAGGTCCTCCCACAGATGCACAACTTGATACGATACGACTTGTATTTCTACTAGCAGGAGTACTAGTCTTCATTGTGATTTACATAATCTATAGCAGAAGGAGGTCAAGGTAGAGTAGCAAAGCTTATTGACCGCTCAGTTGATTTAGAGATTCGAGGTAGCAGGTCTTATATGTAGTTCAGATATTTCGAAAGTTAGCAACTCAATAAATTCACGGGTCAGGACAATGAAGCTGATTGGTACATTCACATTGAATCTTAGCTCAAAGCGAGAAATGCCAGTTGAAGTTCTATTGGAAAGTGATAACACAATAGTGATGATCAACTGTCAGTGCTGTGAAGAATATCTAGCTAGCCGATTGCCTGGTGGTGTCCTGATTCCAATAGCTTCTGCTCTGAAGCACTTCTTTGGCGGAAAGGGAATGAGAAACTTGGATGTCAATGTCAGTGGTAATATGATGCGTCGAACATACAAGGGTCTGATAACGAAAGAGGATGTTCCTGCGATGACCAAAGAACTCGAAGATGCTGTGAAGAAATTCACAAAGAAAAAGAAGGTCTAGTTAAAAAAAGAAGCATGGAGGGTTTCCCCTCCCTTAGTTACTTATTGGTTCTTTTCTTTGAATTCTGTTAGGAACTCTGCGAGTTTCTTAACACCTTCAATTGGCATCGCATTGTAGATTGATGCTCGCATCCCACCAACTGATCTATGACCTTTCAAGCCAATAAGATCGAGTGCAGTAGCTTCTTTGACACACTTGTCTTCGAGCTCTGGAGTTGACATGGTGAATGTCACATTCATCAGTGAACGAGAATCCTTCCTTGCATGACCCTTGTAGAAACCATCGGATGAATCAATCACATCATAGAGAATCTTGGCTTTCTCACGATTAATTTTCTCTAGTGCTTTTACTCCTCCAATTTCCTTAGAGTATTCTAGAGCCAATTTACAGATATAGATCGCAAATACTGGTGGAGTGTTGTACATCGAACCACCATCAGCATGTGTCTTCCACTTTTGCATGGTTGGAATGGAAGTAGGTGCTCGTTCGAGTAGATCCTCTCTAACGACAACTAAGGTCACTCCAGCTGGCCCCAAGTTTTTCTGCGCACCTGCATAGATGACACTATAATCCTTGACATCGATTACCTTGTCCATGAGATTTGATGACATGTCGCAGACAAGAGGTACATCACTTGGTACCTTTGGATCATAATGCCACTCGGTTCCGTATAGAGTATTGTTACTTGTAATGTGAGCATA
>JAEORG010000406.1 GCA_016841005.1 Candidatus Thorarchaeota archaeon
ATCTTGACGAAGAGAAGTTGATGAAGAGTGTCTGTACTTCCTGTAGTGCAGAATATTTACCACCGCGCCAACACTGTCAGAAGTGTTTGAGTCCAACAAAATTCGTTGAGATGACTGAGCGTGAAGCCAAGCTCTACTCATATGTTATTGTAGACTTTGCTCCTGAAACTCTTTCATCAAAGCAACCATACGTAGTTGCCATTGGTGAATTTCCATCAGGCTTAAAGCTCACAGCGCATATAACGAATCTAATGGAGATGCCTGTAGTCGGAATGCCTCTCAAGCTTGGATTTGCTAAAGAAGGCGAAGGTAAGATGATTACCTATCGTTGGTTAGTATAGATATTGAAATAATTGGGGGTTCTTACCCCCATCTACTTCTTTTTCTCATCAGAATTTGCGTACATTTCAAGGACTTGTATCCATCTTGTCTGCAAGAGGACTCCTTTCAAAGTATCAAGATAGATTGTTGAGACCTTCTTTGCATCACAGCACAAGAGATCATTGACAGCTTTATTGATGAATTCCGAGATCTCGTTGAACCTTCGTTTTCCTTCATTTCGTCTATAGTCTGAGAATACACGATATCCGTGATATTTTTCTCCGAGTCCCTCGAGAAGTCTGGCTTCTTCCTCAACTCTTGTCTTAAATTCATATGCGCTCTCTAAGGATGCCTTCATCGAACTTAGAGATTCAATTAGCACATGCTTGCTCCCGAGTGTAACCACGCAATCTGTCTCCACTTGTGATATTTGTGCGTAAGGTTAAAACGGGTAATTAAGGATTCACTTTTTCCGTTTTTGGCTCTTTAAGATAGTGATGTTAAATCCTCATCATTTATTCGATTTCACTATCATGATTACTACTACAACGATTACGCCTAACGAACCGATTGATACGAATAGAATGATTGTGTCTAGAATTTCTTCACCAGTCGTAGTTGTACCTGTTGCTGTGGAAGGTGATGATGATATTGTAGTGGTAGTATCCGTTGTAGTATCAGGAGTGCCAGTAGTTGATGGACGTGTTAACACATTCACGAATACCGTACTGACTACCACATTGGCTGAGTTATCCATAAGATACAATGTGTAATTGTGTCTTCCAACAGGTAAACCATCTACATTTATCGAGATATCGGACCCATTCCAAGTCCCTGTGTCATTCTGGATGTCATCTAGATACACCTTATAGAGAAGGGGATTATCATCATAGAGACTCCAATATATGATATGACCTGTTGTTCCCTCGTAATATGTAGAACCTGATGATGCAAGAACAACTGGAGGCGGATTGGACGTAGTAGTTGCTGTACTTGTTGATGTTGTGGAAGTCGTTATGGTGGATGTAACATCCGGCGCATAATAGTAGTTGGGATTCTTTGTAAGTTCGTAGAACTCACCCGCCTCATAATCAGTGAAATTAAATGGTCCTGATGTCACATGCGGTTCGCTTGAGTCAAATACAGGATTCCATGAATTCCAGCCTGAGTATCCAATTCCTCCAGTATTATTGAAAATATGTTTCGGGATTATGTAATCATATGCGAAATTACTAAAATGCCAATTTGATTCTGTGTTGAATTCAATCACCACTTCAAATTGGGTCGGCGCATAAGCAGCAACCAATTCTGAAAGGTGCGCACCCGCTGGATTTCCATAAACTCCACTCTCAATCATATACACAAAAGTAAAAGCTACATCATCTGCAGTTAGGGGTTGGCCATCACTCCAATAGGCATTTTGGATTATATCAATAGTAAATCTTGTGTACCCATCTGGAACAGCTCCATTGTCCGCATGAGTTTCAACGGTCATACTTTCTGCAAGATCTGGCCATGGATTGAGGTCTGGTCCATACTTATAGAGTGAGGAATACAGATTCGAAAGAATTGCATCGGAGTAAGCAGAGTTTGTAGTGAAAATATTGAAGGAGTCCGGCTCTTGTGCTATTGCAATAGGAACTGTTCCTCCTGGTGTGCTATCGAGTTTGTGTATCTTCCTCATAGTCCAAGGACCTGAAATGTATCTTCCTAGATCTTCTACATGACCGGTGAACACATCGTTTCTATATCCTTGAAAATACACATCTTCGTAAACAATAAGTTTTGGAACATTGTAGTGGAGAATATTCTGCATCTCTGAAGCTGCTTCATATACCTCCACGTAAGTTGTACCATGCAAAAGCTGGTCTCTCCAACCATCATATGATGCATTCTTGAAGTTGGTTGGATTCTGGCACGGAACAACAGCATATTCAGACCAAAATTCATAGGCAAGCCAGTCTATATCGTTATCGTAGAAATTCTGAGCATAGAAGACCATATCGTAGTCTCCATGACTGTCTAGCCTATTAATGAACTCGTTGAAGTCTGATGCCTGAGTCTGAGCATCGATGCCCAAACTACGAAGCGCATCAACACCAATCTGAGCTGTACCACTAGCAATTTCTGGTGATGATGCCGCATATTCGATTGTGATATCAAAAGGTTGTCCCTTGTATGTTCGGTATTCTCCTGCACCGTCGTATTCGAATTTACCAGATTGATTCAACAATCGATTACCAATTTCAGACTGATTAGTGTAATAATGAAAAGTAAACTCGTCCTCAACACACCATCCGTTAGGATAGGGAACGACTGAGTCATGTTCCTGTGAGTATCCATCCATAATCTCAACAGTTTCTCGTGTCTTGTCAAATGCATATGCAAATGCTCTTCTAAGTGAAGTTTCGTTCAATGGAGCGTCACGACAGTTGATTGTGATTTGACCATATCCATTTCTAAGATTGCCAAATATGTCTATGTCGGGATCTGCAGTCAAGGTGTCAAGGTACATTGAGTTAACTGAGCTACAATCCATTTCTATCATACCATTTTGGAGGGCAAGAATCCTTTGCGCTTCATTCGCAATTACCTTGTATACTAATTTGTCGACATAGGGCCCTGTGTTAAGATCTGCTGGTATTGGATCTAAAGTACTACCTTGATTAACATTCGACAGTAGTACAACGATTAGAATAGAGATTACAGAAATTGTAGCCACTGATTTTGGTTTCATCTACATAATTCCCCATAGGATTCACTGAAGAAAGGAGATTAATGTCTTTCTAACCTCCTAACTAAATTAAATTACAAAGGCGCTCCACATCTTGTGCATCGATAAGAACCTGGTTTGTTTTGCGTTCCGCACTTGGAACACATACCAGCTCTAGTCCCAGATACTTGCAAAATTCTTCGTGCTGTAGTTTTAATCCTATGAATATCGCTTTCTGATAATCCCATTTTTTTCTTAGTTTTTGAATCAACCATATCGCAAAATCTAACCATCGATTCCAACTTATGTCTGATTCTCTCTTCTTTCTTGGAGATACGATCATGGTCCTCTGTGGAGAGATGAGCTTCATTAGACACCTTGCTCTGGTATACAGACAATAAATCCCCAAGCGCAGAAAGGGACTCTACCATCATGACTCCTTCATCCCGAGTTCCTTTGTGCCTGTTGGAATCTGGAATCCTATCGAGATATTGTGCAGCAGTATCAAGCTTCTCTTCTACATAGCTCGCAGCCACATTTCCTTGAGTTCCTGCACCGTGCCGATACTGTGATGAAATGTCTCCTGATTCTGGTCGAGCTCCTGTTTGGCCATCTCCAAAACGGATGTGTAGTTTTCCTTCGTCATCCATTCTAGCTTCGTAAGCAC
>JAEORG010000407.1 GCA_016841005.1 Candidatus Thorarchaeota archaeon
TGAAAATATTGCCTAATTCTAGCAACATGAACAAAGCAATTGCTACAACAACGAGACTCATTCTTAACTCGCAGAATATTTCTCAATAAATACATAGTTGGTAGCTTGGTAACGATTTCATTATGCTAATTTCCAAATGGAGTATTTCATTCCTTTCCTGCTGAATCTGAAATACGATGGTACAGCACATAGAGAATGACTAACCAAACTGGGATAATAGGGTCAAATCCAAGAAGCAGGTAATGGACTAGTATTCCAATTGTGAAGAACCCGAGTAGGTTGTTGGACCCGGACCATAATAGATCCATATTTCGATCATCAACCCGGGATTTGTATAATTCGAGCATTGAGGGAGCTAGGAATGCATAACAAACTGCTAGGAATAGGAACCATGAGTCTGGATACACAAGAAGAATCAGGAAGGTCATGTCTGTAAAGTGATGAAGATAGTCCTTTTTTCCTGAAGGTGTCATTAAGAACTTTCCATAGCTCCTCAGGAATATGAAACCACCTAGAATTATGATGATACCAATTTGGATCGCGAAAGTTTGTGTCAATGGTATAAAAGCTATGATGAGTTTAGTTAGACTCGTACTATGCTGTCCTACTAGTTCTTCCATTAAATTCACTTGGATTAATGCATCGAAAGATGCTGGATAGATACTGAAATACAGAATATTGGGAAGCATGGAAATTAAGAAACCAATCAATACAGCTGAGCATTGCTTCACAGGGAAAGTGAATTGAAAGCGACCTGTCCTAGTAAGTGGAAACAGGAATGGAAAGAACAGAAGGAAGAAAGGCTTCAGAGTTATAGATAGTCCGATTAACAAACCTATTAGAAGACAGCATTTCCATCCTTGCCTTTTAGTTGATTGTAGCAGAAAGAGTACAATCAATGTGGAGAGGATCGCTAGTTGCGTAATTTGTCCAAACATGATGTTGATGATGTGTTGTGGTGCAATGAAGACGAAGAGAAGTGTCTTCTCGAAATTCTTTGTTATTGTTGTTACTCCTCTCTGTAAACTGATTCGGTATGCAAAATAGACAATGCCAAAGTTGGCAACCATCATCAATGTGATGTTAGCGATATAAAGCACAACCATAGGAACGCTTACAAACAGAGCCATGAACATTGCGAAAGCAGGAAGGTACCTGAAAGGCAATCCATTTGGCCTGACTGTGTAGATGTCTGCTGGGGAAATCACGAACTCCAACCCAGCTTCATAGAAGACCCGAAAATCCACAGAGAACACTGTATCGAGGTAAGTTCCCTGATGAAACAGGAAAACGAATCCAATTATAATACCGAAGTAATAGATGAGATTGAAAGCTAGACCGACCCTAAGCAGACGAGAATGTCTGAAGTATTCCATGAAGGATGGATTAGTATTAGGCTCATCCGTCACCAAATTGGAACACCCCACAAGAGAGCTTCAGCAACAAGTAATGAAAATCCAGATGCTATGATCAGTCCGATTACAATGAGAGCCTGAGGCCAATTATAGCGTTTTGTCCACCTAGCATCTAGAAAGAAGAATGGCAGAAACAACCCAATAATGATAATTGTCATTAGGATGAGATTTGGAGGTTGTATATAGTTACGTGCATCCATGAGAATCATGTAGACAGCGACAACAACAACGGGAGGATGCATCGTACCTCTTTCAATGATACCCCATCTTCTGTTAGTCCTCCAATAATCCTGTGAACTGATACGTCGAAAAAAGTTGACATCCCACATTGAAGTTACTACGAGGATTGGAAATGCAACCATGACCATTACATTGAATGGCCAGAATTCTAAACTAAAGACAAGAGCGAGACAAGTGTAGTACGAGAAAAAGCGACTGAAGTATCTACGTCTGAACTGGAGTTCATTTGCAAGTTTGAACTCCACAATCCATATTCTAAAGATGAGAAAGACGATCCCCAAAATGAGAATGAACACTTCTGTAAACCTCGATATTCTTTGGTGATAAACTCATTCTATAATTAAAGGCTTCTGAACCCAATTGAAGCAAGGATTTCCCGTCCAGATATTTACATAGACCTATACTTCGTGATGCAACCCGCATAAGCGGAAATATCTCACTGTCTTGTTTATTTAGATTGTCACCTATCAATATCGTTATATTTCGATAGTTTCTAAATCCGCAGACTTTGAAAACGCGATTCCGGTGATTGAAGTGAATAAGAGGAAGTATGTAAGGCAGTACAAATGGTCCAACATCTATGCAATGATGCGAGGAGGAGGAGGAAAACTAACAGAATGTACTGATGATTTTGAAGGACGCTTAGTGGTCATTACAGGTGCAACATCAGGAATCGGGTATGTGACTGCGAGAGAGTATGCCTTGCACGGTGCAAATCTCCTTCTCATTAATCGAAACGAAGAAAAGTCAATAGCACTGTGTAATGAGATTCGCGAAGAATTCCAAGTGGAATGTGATTATAAGATCGCAGATTTTTCACGGTTGTCAGAAGTGCGTAAAGTAGCAAAGGAACTTCTGGAATCAGACTTAGACATCGATGTTCTCATTCATAATGCTGGTATCTACTCAACAGCCAAGATAATCACTGAAGATGGTAATGAGCTGGTCTTTCAAGTAGACTATCTTGGATCTTTTGTCATAAATTATATCCTTAAGGATAAATTGAAAGCTGAAGGAAAAGCACGCATCATCTTTGTTAATTCAGAAGGTCACCGCTTTGCTGTTTGGGGTATAGGACTACATGATCCTACTTATGAAAAACGCCGACATTCCGGGTTGGGAAGTTATGGTGTAGCGAAGACAGCTCAACTTCTTTCAATGATTAAATTTGCGGAATACTTCGAAGGTAGTGGCGTTACCATAAATGCCATGCACCCGGGAAATGTCAAAACCAATAGTGGTTCGCAAAATGGCAGAATCTATCGATGGTATAAGAGAAACTTGATTGATCGGTCCGCTAAAGATCCGCAAATATCTGCAACAGCATTATACTACCTTGGAGTTTCAAAAGAAGTCGAAGGAATAAATGGAAAGTTCTTCAATCTCACGACTGAAGAAGACCCAGCGCCTCCTGCACTAGATCACGAAGTGGCAGAGGAACTCTGGCAAAAATCAATAGAGATGGCGGGTTTGGAATGAGTGGGAACAAGCATCAAACCATCATTGTTGGCGCAGGCATGGCGGGATTAACCGCAGCTGTCTATTTAGCAAGAGCAGGACATGACGTCCTTTTACTTGAAAA
>JAEORG010000408.1 GCA_016841005.1 Candidatus Thorarchaeota archaeon
CCAAGACGCCCCTGTGGTTCTGTAATTTCAAGTGTTTGATTCGCCCACTTTATGTTAATCTGAAACTTACCAAATCTTTCAAGATGAGTAATCGCAATTCCAAGAAATCTTGAAAGCCCAATCACTGAAAAAAATTCAGCATAATATCTTGCTTGTGTGGATGCTACTCTAAATCCTGAACGCATATTAAGTCTATAAGCAAAATACCAGTGTACTGATTTCTCGAGAGCCATAATGCTCTCATTGAGTAAAGCCTTCAAGAAGTCATTTCCAGAATTCAATCTGTACGGTGAGTTGGAAAGAAAATGTTGTTTCACATCTTTTGCTATCTTAGGCTCTATTTGTCCCAGAAAGAATAGAGATCCAGGAAATTCATGCTTTTTTTGTCCAGCTACTTGTCTTAGAACATGAAAGTAGATTTCCTTTAAATGATAATCACGGTCAGCAGTGATTCCTGAATAACCTGTCTTTATATCATTGAGTGATATTGTCATTTTGTTTTAACTCCTAATCTACGCCTATCACGATTGGAAATAGTGGAATCGAAAAGGAGTATTTAGTCTTTCTTTCATGAGGACAATTGGATCAGAATATGTTATATTGTTTCAAAAGGCATTGAATTTTTCTCATCCTTTAGAAAGAAAAATGGAAAGGGTGGCTCAACAATGACAAGTTAGGGCATTCCTCTATGCCTCGGGCAACCTGACGATTGCACCGCGTTACCCATCGTTAGCCTGCACCCTAAAATCACTGTTAAATGTCTTAGATTTTCTTCTCAGGAATAATTTCAGGACGAGGCACTGCAATCGTTTGTATCTGCTGCACTTTCACAAATGCTTTTCCTAAATGATTCTCAACAATCTTCATCGCATTTGTTCCGTTGAAAGTTTGCATAGTCGCATGGAAGACACCAAGTACTAAATCTTGAAGCTCAGAATCTGATTCCAAATCTTCAACTATTAATCCGGTACTACGGGCTTGCTCTCTTGTGATTGTCCTGCCATGACTCTTGAACCTTCGATGGCTTGTTAGATAACGTGTTATTCGGGCTGCTTTTTTCGCAGCATTTGAATCTCCTTTAAACATGTAATTCCTCAGCCATTGCGAAGCTAGTTCAGCCGCAAGCTTCTGTGCCTCTCTACATTGAATGAGTAGTGCGGGAGCATACTGTGATAGAATTGGCACCCAAGGTACAGTTGTTACCGGATTTACACATTCCTTTTTTGCGAGCTCGAACTGGTCGATTATAGCTTGGGCAGGAACTGACTGTACTCGGTCCGAGGTCTGAATGATGAGTTGTGGATCAACAGGACCTAAGAATGAGTGTTCGCCCATAAGAATTCTGTTCGAAGAACAAGCAAGCATTGTTGCCGCAGACATCGCTGCATTCGGAACAATGACACGAATGTCATCAAATTTAGATCTCAAATATGAAACAAAAGCTTCAGCAGCTTCGGGTGATCCTCCTGGACTATGAATTATTAGATCCACCGCTGGGCCATCAAGATAGTGAAAAACCTCCATGAGTCCGTGGATATCCTCCGGAGTAATGCTCAAACTCAGGGAGTCACCAGATTTTGTTTGCCATGCTGTTGCATAGAGAATTGTGTTTCTTCCAGTTTTGTTATGCAACATGGTGAGATATTTTCTTCTTACAGCATCAAAGGGAGGTGCTTTGGTTCTTTCAAATTCTTGCTGCATTTCGTGAAGAATCTCCCCCCAAGTTGGCATTCTATTACATCCTATCTCTTCTTATCCTGATGTATCTGTGGATACAGAAAGTGGACAAGCAGACATCATATCCAAGTACCATCTTACGAGTTTTCTTAGCTCTTCTGTCTGATTCATTATTGATACTAGCTCAGCTATGCCGGGCTGTTTTCCGGCCATATCTATGATAGAGTCCAATTCTGCTGCATTTGCGCTGGTCTCTTTCTTTCTAACATCCATTTTTGATTACCACAATATTCAAGCAAGTTCATTCTCTTTTCAATGGAAGGATGCAACATTGCTTTAATCTTTGGTATGATGATTACTTTAACCTTTTGATAAATAAGTTTCTTGTAATTTCGATTTGTTATTGAATTACTTAGGAATTATGATTATAATTGGCAATCTACAACTGATATTGTACTGAGAACTTAAACAAACAACTTTCTTATTGAAAGGAGAACTCATTATGACGGTGTCGTGGTGAAGGATTAATGAACATTAACGAGTTCATTGAGAAATTAATAGAAATCAGGGATTTTGGATTTATCCCATCTCATAGGTTGGGAGATACGGGTATTGGCAAAACTCTGGAAGATATGTTGGGTATTGACGAGAATAATATTGCTGGTCCAGATTTCAGCGTCTACGAATTAAAATCAGGCAGAAGGCAATCTAGTTCAATGATTACGCTTTTCACAATGACACCTAATCCCAAAGGATCAATAAAGGAACTAGTAGACTACTTCGGGTATAGACATCGAAAAAGGACCTCAAAGACGGAACAGATGACTCTTCTTCATGCAGATGAAGAAAGGGATATCGTTCCACCTGAAGATAAGGAACTTCATGTCACGGTGGATGCACTCAGACCAAACAGCGTTGGATTACAGCTCAAATTCGTTGGAGATAGATTGCACTTCAAAAATGACAAAGGTGTCATCGCGTACTATGATAGAGATGAATTAGAGAAAACGTTTGAGAAGAAGTATAAGAGCATGGTCTATGTGATAGCAGACTGCAAGAAAGAAGGAAAAAGAGAATTTTTCTGGTTCAATGAAGCATATAGACTTGATAGATTCGGATTCTCTACATTTGCTCAATTAATTAAGGAAGGTCTTCTAAAGATCGATCTTCGTGTGGGTCATTACCCAAATGGAAGAGTGCATGACCATGGGACTGGTTTTAGAATTTTACCTATTCATTTTCCAAAATGCTTTGAAGTGATTGAATGCATCCTCTCAGACGATGAAACACATCAGGAAACCATCATTCCAGAGCTTGATGAATGAGATTGAAATAAACCTCTCTCATAATCTGCAAATTAGGCTTTTCGAAGAATAACAATGTGCTCATTGTGCATTGTGTCAGCTTTAAGCCCTTCAACATTCTCAGGTGCATTTTGCCATGGCATCCTCTTGGTTGGAATGTTGCGAGGAATTGTGAATTCATACTCGAAACCTAAAGTAGCTCCGAGCTCTGCTGTGATTCTATCTGTTGGAATTCTTACTCGAGCCATCAGACGATTGCCAATCACAATGCAAGCACGTGCATTCACTTTCAGCTTCTGATGCATTGCTTCAATGGACTGATTGTAGTCAAAGAAGAAGTTGAAGAATTCCTTCGCTCGCTTGGGACTACTCTTGTGGACGTCCGTATAGATATCCTTGAGTGTCTTACTTTCCAGAATAGAATCATCATACTCATGTTGAGCTCTACCTCCAAGCCCGCGACTGTCAACTGAGCGTACATCCTCATAGTCTAGACCAATCCAATGTGCAGGATATCTCGAGAATTGCCCATAAGCCACAGTTGTGGAATGGTCTCCATATGGGGGAGATGTGACAACAAGATCAACAGAATCATCATCAATTGGTGCTTTTCTGTTGTCTGCATATATCACTCTGGATGCCTGATAGTCTTCAGGTAATGCCTTCAC
>JAEORG010000409.1 GCA_016841005.1 Candidatus Thorarchaeota archaeon
AGGACCGCTTGTTTCAGGACTAGCAACTTGGGCCAAGGAGAAGAATATTCAACAAGTGCGAAACAAAGCATTGGGACTTCTAGCAGCGACAAAGGATCTTGAAGATATGGCAAAGAAAGCTCTTGAAGCCAGTCGGAAGATGGGTCCGTAGTTATCTATTATTCATGTGCTGATTCCACTTTTCGGCTGGAAATCGGGATTCCATTATTTCCAGTTCAGACAACACACTAGATTCTAAGTCAATCTTGTAATGATTTGCAATCTGAGTAAATAGATTGAATACCTGAGCAAATTCTCGATGAAGCTCGTCTTTATTTGGAGCTTCATGACCCAAGCCTATGACTTTGTACCCTTCATCTACAGTGATATGTCGAGAAATCTCACCCAGCTCCTCAATGAGGTGAGTGAATACTAATGAGGCTGGAAATTTATCCCAACCCCGAGCTTTATCGAATTTACCTAACTTTTCTTGAATTTCCCGTAGATGCATCTACATCATCCTCTTCATGATATGTAACACTTGTGCACGTGCTTGATCAAGAACAGATAATGGAGGATTTTCCATTCGACCAAGCAGTGTTTCTTCTGGTAAAGGCGTTCCACCAAGGAACATAGCCTCACTTACAATATTCATCATTTCAACTGGTGGTAAGATTGCACATGCTAGCTTAATACCAACTTTGATGTTTGGAATGTTAGTTAGAATTCTCCAAATGCGTTTGCCATCAGTGCAACGACATTCCGTGAGATTCTTTGAGTCAGGCACTGACTGGACTTGGCTAATTTCTACAGCTAATATATCAACAGCATGACCAGGTTCATCATCATACGAACGCAATTTGCGTTGAAAGTCTTCAATGATTCTGAAGGAATAGTACACTTCAGCAAGGGTGAGCGTATCTTTCGTGGTGGAGGGCTTATATCCAGTAGTTTTTATTGAATTATCAATCATCTGCTTGAATCTAGCAAAATTTTCTACAATTTTTTTAGTTGCATCAAGATCGGCAACTTGTTCAGATGTAATATATGAGTATTTTACTTCATAAAACAGACTTCCAGCTTGTTGTAGAATTTCTACAAGCTTCGAATACTCAATGTGAAACTTTAGCTTCCGATTTCCGATGATCTCATTGAGTCTTCGAATGGCATCTTCCATTACTATGACCCTTGCATCCTTTGCAGTGTCCATGGATTTCACCAATATTGCACATGTTTGCCCGCTTGATAAATCTCACCAATGGAAGAGGAGGCCACACGAAATTCTATAAAGCCATGTGCAGTATTCGACAAGACGAAACTGGAGGAGATTTGCCCTTTGATACAGGCTGTCTATATATTGGTCGCTGATAGCGGGTTATGTGTACTTGATCGTAAGTACGGAGAAGCCGACATGGACCCCAATTTGATCAGTGGTTTCCTTACTGCTCTAATTCAGTTTGGGCGGGAGCTCAGTGATGGAAATCGAGTTCATGTTATCGACTTTGGGGCATTTGACATCTGTTTATCATTGAAGGATAATATCATTGTTGCAGCTACTGTTGACAAAGTTGATGATGGAAATGCTGCGATGGCAGTCTTAGCTGAAGTGAATAATGCCTTTTCAAAAGATTATGGTAGCATGTTAGCTGAATGGGATGGAAATCTAGAGCCATTCGAGAGGTTCTATGTGAAGTTAGATAACATTACCAAGAATGGACGAGCCTCTGAAACCAAGATTGTGGTTCCAGTACTAAAAGGGAAAGTATCACCTATGCTTGTTAGACTTGGTCAGATGACTCAAGAAACCTTTGATGTTGCAAAGATGTGTCAAGGAAAACTAACAGCACGAGATATCGCAGATCAGTTAGGTCAACACATGAAAGAAGTCCAAAAATCTCTCAATACCCTTGAGGATATGAAGATACTTGAATGGAAGGAGATTGGTTAGATTTCTGTCTTCGGTCCACTAATTTTATCCTATGTAATAAGCAACTATGAGTAGTGGCTATCCAGACTGACCCCATTCATTACCTGCTGCAATAAGTATCAGTCCGATGACGATGAGACCAGGTGCAATTACTCCAGGTATAGCGATTGAGCCATTGAATAGAACATCTGCCATAGGATATCTAATTGCATGAATCACTCGACCAGCAAATAAGACGAAGAAACCTAATCCTAAGAACAGATTTGATCGTCGTAACATACCACCGGATTGATATGCAAGGTACCAGAATAGGAGCGGAATGAACAAAGCATAGATGGCACCAAAGCCGCCTGAGATAATACTTCTCATAGTTGATTCTAGTGGTACAAATCCGAGGATTATGGCGATTATTACTGCAGGAACAGCAAATCCAATCTGTGCTTCCTTTTTACCGAAAATCAGGAAACCTGCAGTTGCAGATAGTGTAGCTAATGCCAACCATTGGATAAAGGAACCTGCCATGAGCCAGAATGGAGACTCACCAAGAAATGGAATATTGTAGGGGGAGGTGAAGTTTACTAGACTATTCGCATCAGCATAGAAGTCTCCTACAAAATAGAAACAACGACCTATTGCAAGTAATAGGAAGAACATTGCCATTGCAAACTGGAATGGATTCCGAGTATCCCTCCATCGAAAGAATAACAGGAATATAAAGAGGAAAAAGTAATACCCAACAACCAAGAACCAAAGTCCAGCATGTACTTCTCGGATAATCATATCAACTGTTTGCATCATGGAAATAGCTCCATCCTAAACCTTCTAACAAAAAATACACTGCGCGCCAACAAATAAAGATATTCCGCGGCCCTTATTTGAGCGCGATACACCTAGACAATCCCTATATTTGCAATTGATTCTCATAGATGTGGGTATAGATGACTTCACGATCTACTTGGAAACTAATCAAAGATGACTCTAGTATAGATGAGTTCATGGACATACGTCGGATTGTCGGTAATCAAGTGATTAGAGCATATCTTCTTGATGAGATCGCAAATAGTCATAGAGTTGAGAAGATATCTGGTAAACTTAGAGGTCCAAAGAATGAGTTCAAGGACTTTGCCAAGTATTTGATAATCAAAATGAAGAATGGTAAGTCAGAATACAGAATTCTTGTAGAAGCAGGAGTATATGAAAATCTCAGAATAGTAGGTACGGATTCTGAAGAACTCACCAAAAAATCACAAGAAGAATTAATCCAAATTTTCACGAATGCACTTCAAGAACCTGAAAAAAACGACACAAAATTGATTCTCAGCACTGATACAGAAGTAAAATGAGCGTGATAGAATGTTTGAACGTTATGCAAAATGCCCAATATGTGAAAAGAGAACAGTGTTGAGAGTTCCACCAGATGTAATAAAAACCGCGACTAGATTTCCATATACTGTCAAAGTCAAACACGAAGATCACTATTTCTACATCAATCTGGATAGTCAAGCATGGATAACTGATATTTTACATCCAGAGCTCGTCGAATGAATCAACCTATGTACATATCAGAGGGGCTGTCACCATCAGCAGATTCTGTGTCTACTTTTCGAACTATTTCTCGCTTTGCCCATTCGATAAATTCAATGACTTTTGTGATATGAGGTGTCATAACCTCTAGGTCTACGCTAATACCAACCAAGTCAACAATTCGTTCGAGAATAGCTTTTGCAGCACGATAATCGCCCTTGATAACTCCAAGAGTTTCACCCAGAATACAGGCACTTTCGATATTATACATTGATGATGCCCACGACGGAATAATTCCATTTGCACCAACAATGACGCCTTCCTCAGTTACTACAGTATTAGGGGCACTTGAAATTGTTCCCAATAATTCCTCAGAACTGGCTGAAACATAGATACGCGGTTCCTCGGGATAGGATTTGAAATATTCTTCATATCCTTGTTCGTAAGCTGCAAGAGA
>JAEORG010000410.1 GCA_016841005.1 Candidatus Thorarchaeota archaeon
AGAGTATACATTCACAGTTGAGATATCAAAAATTCAGACCTCTCTTACCCCTCAAGGTACTTATCAAAACGAAATATTGCTCAATGAATTCTTAGACTTCTATTTTGAGCTCTCGGCATTTAATAATCCTATACCAAATGAATCTCTTGAAATATTCCTAGATGGCCAACCTTTATTCAGTACCCCTTCCAATAGCTCTGGGATTGCTCATTTTCATATACTCATTGATGAAAGATTTACACTTGGATTGCATACTCTGAGGATATACTACAATGGTTCAGAACGATACTCAGAATCCTATTCTGATACATTCATTGAAGTGACAAGTCCTGTACAGATAATTATCAAAGTACCAGAATCAGTCATAATTGGTTCAAGCCTCAAAGTTGAGATAACCGTTTCTGATCTATTAAATCGCATAATCCCTAGTTCTCGAATCATAATATCTGATTCCACCTCTAATCAGAGATTCACAATAAATACCAATCCAAGTGAGATAACTACAATTTTCCTTTATGAACTACAGGGACCTGTAGGCGTTCATATTCTCAATATTGAAATTACAGATAATCCCTTTATTTCAAATACTAGTTCAAGTAGTACTTTCATAGCCTGGTCCAGTCTGCAGCTGTTGTTAGAAAACTGCAATGTTGATCATTATGCTTCTCCTGGCCAAGAAGTCATTTTCGAAATCCATATGAGTGATTGGGCTGGAAATAGCTCATTTAGACAACTTCAGATTCTAATAGACGATGATATCCAATTTTCAGTAGTTACTGATTTTTATGGTCAAGCAACTCTTTCTTTTTCTGCTCCGTATATTGAAAATCAATACAATATCTCTGTATTCTATAATGGTAACGCCACACTTTTCGAGTTACCAGTCAAATTTGATTATACTCTTCGAGTTAGCAGTGTAATGCCCCTACGACTGGAACTTAATTTCTATGAAACAGTTATTCCACTTCGTGAATTATCAGTACATCTCACGGTTAGATGTCTTAATGGATCAACACCGAAAGGTGTACGAGTAAGCTTTGAGTGGTTAGATTCAATTCTTGATACCAAAAGTAATGAGGGAGGTACAATTGAACTCCATCTCATGGTCCCAGTCGCAAGTGGAAATTACTTCCTATACTACGAATCAGAAACTTCAAAATCTATCAGTTCGACAAGTGGTTATTTCTTGATTAATATAACAGAAACTGATGTAATGTCACTCGAGGGAGTCGGTATCATTGGTCTAACAATTGCGTTTATTGCTTCAGTTGGTCTTTCAACGATACCAATCATACGACGCAAGTATCTCGTAGGCTAAAGAAGAAGTGATGGTGCTCCGGCCGGGATTTGAACCCGGGTCGGGGGATCGAGAGTCCCCCATGCTGGGCCGGACTACAATCGGTATTATTGCAATATAATCTACAATATTCTACCGGAGCCGTGAATGGAATGCCAGTCCGGAGCGTGAGAGGGCTCGTCTGGAATTCCACAAATAAGCCTTTCCCCGTAAACAGAATCAAATTACTATGGTGTGCCAAACAATTGAGTTAGACTGCTCCAGCTATCTTGCAAGAGCTGCAATAATCCTTCTACAACATCTTGAGCCCATCCTGTAGCTTGAAGGATGACCGCTATTACAATAGAAACCGTAACAACAGCAAGACCAAGGAGCAGACTCTCTTCAACCAATGGCCCGGCTTTTTCATTATGTATTAAACTATCATCCTGTGTCAAAGATACACACCTTGAACTTTTGTCTCTCTGGTTCCTTATAAAGCCCACAAAGAATTGTATCCTTATGGGGATCTATGTGCAACATATTTCATAGGGTGTCCATACGACCACATTCTCTCACTCAGTGTTTCGAGAATTGTGTCGTTAGAGTCATGATGAATTGTATCAATCAAATTTTGCAAAGCTGGAACATGACTCTCAAATCCCAAATCTCTTGCACGAGTTCTAAAGGCTCCATCATGTGCCCAGTTATTACTCAATCCTTGAATATTATCATAGA
>JAEORG010000411.1 GCA_016841005.1 Candidatus Thorarchaeota archaeon
AGCTGACACTCCTACATGGGAATCAACATTCATTCTAATAGCAAGTGAATCTATCTGGGTTTCCACTGCAGTTTGGTGGATACCAGCGGGATCAATCAGTATAACATTGGACACATCAAGATACTCCAAAGCCCATGAAGTAATAGATGGTACTGCAGATGGGGTTACGTAAAGCAGAGGCGCGTTCATCAGAGATGCAATGACTGCACCGTTTGCAGCTGATTCTAAATATGCAGCGATGTTTGTCGGTAATCGTTCAATAGTCCAGAGTACATCAACATTATTCGTTTCAGTTGATGCATCAGGCCATGTCACAATCAATTTCCAATTTCCCGATTCAGGATACGGAATGTTTATGGTATCACGACCAGCTCCTGCAATCAGACTCTCTGCTGGAGCCCATTGTACGAGGCGGTTATCAGGACCCACCAGAGCAAGATTCAGATTTGTGCCAGCATTGTCCCAATTCACACTCACATTGAGCCACTTTGCATTAGTTGGAACAGTTATTGATTGATCAAATCCTGGATGGTACTTCAAAACAGCACTCATATCTAAAGGACCACTAATGGTTGTTCTTGGTATAAGTGACATAGTCCATTCACCATCAGAAGTCTTTGGATACCAGAAGTGGAGAGGAACGAGTTCTGACACATAGAGGGGATTTCTCTCGAACACAGTTTGTCTATAGACTGAGTAATCAACTGGATAGCCATCAGGTGTGGAGAGAACATGAGTAAATACATCAGAGGTTGGCCAATCAACGTAGCCTTCAATCCAATAGCCTTCGCTGGGTGGAGTGAAATCAAAATCGACTGGGTTCGAGCTGGTTATTGTAAAATTGTTCGCAGATTGCAATACTTGTTCATTTGAAAATGTATGCTCTGCATTACCTGAACTGATAGTGTTTTGGGAGAACGCATCATTCGAGAGAGCAAGTATAGCCACATCTGATGAACTCCAATCATTCACCGCTAATAGTGCAGCATTCTCTGCAGATGATGATCCATCTATTCGAGGCCATATTTTCGAACCCAATTGGTTTCTCAGTACATTCAGGTAGGATTCTTGAAATTCTCCAACAACTACAGCACTGGTGACTCCCTCATCAACTGATAAATAGTCTACCCAGTCGTCTAATAACCAAGATTCTGATTGAGCGGTAGATGATAGTAAGAGGGGGGATAGGTACTGCTCACCACCGTGTGCAAACACACTTGTGGGAATTGCAGCCATGTATGAAAAATCATCAATGTATGAATCTGGGTCATACTGTACAATTGTGACTTTGCTAAGTGGATGAGAAATGACATCCTCTGCAAGAATATTTGATTTCGTTTCGGTGATGAAATCGAACTCCGTTTGAAGGGAAGGTACAAGCATAAACGAGTACTGAAAAATGAGAACACCGATGATAATACAACAAATGGTCTTTTTTCTCTGCAACAAAGAAAGTCACTTCCAACTGATGTGCGTTTTCTTTATTGTTTAAAGGATAATAGGGTTTTCCTGATGTTTGTATTGGGAACAGATGACTGAGATTCTATTGAAAGTCAATTAAATCTTCATCAAAATCGGTGTCATCATCGTCATCATCTGTTTCTGTTTCTTCAGGTAAAGCATCGATTATATCATCAACTTCTTTGCGGAGTCGTCTTCTTGTTGATTTAGGTAGATCCCAAAGTTTCCCTTCTGCTCTTTCAATTACTTCTCGAGCGATTTCAAAGATTTCTGCTTCAAGATATAGTTGAGCGGCTTCAACAAAATATTCAGCTGATTTTTTCTGATTATTGTTAATCTCAGCAATATCGCCTAAGAGAGATAATGCATCTGCAGTTCCTGCTTTGTCCTCTAACTCACGGTAGAGCTTGAGAGCTTTTTTGAATTCCTTCTCAGCTGTGATAAGGTCCTCTTGATCCGCATATGCATTTCCAATGTCCATAATAATACTAACAACGCCTTGCTCATTTTCGACTGCTTTGTACGCTTTCTGTGCTTCTTTGAAGAAATCTAAAGCCTTACCAAATTCCTTCTTACCTAGGGTTGCTAATGCAAGACCATAGAGGGCATCAGCTACACCCTCTTTGTTGGAGGTCTTTTCAAACATATCCTTTGCAGTCTGACAGGTTTTTGCAGCTTCGTCCCATTGTTCTAAATTGATTTGAGCTACTCCAAGATTATAGATACTATCGCTCACTCCAATTTCGTCTTTAATATCCTCATATAGTTTCAATGCATTTTCAAAACTAGTGAGCGCTTCTTCGAATTCAGCAATTGACATGTATATGTTACCAGCTGTGTTGAATAATTTTGCAGCCATTTCATTATCACCAGCATCCTTTGCAGCGGCTGCCTCTTCCAATAGTAATGTAGGATCCATATCCTCTTGATCAAAATCTTCTTCACTCAATTTTGAGCACCTCTCAGACAACAAGTGCAGGTGTGGATTTTGCTTTTGATTCTTTCCCCGCGTGCATTATCTTTTCATAATTAGTGTAGGATTCTCTAGAATTGGAAGTATTGAATCCTTCACAGTGAATTTTTCATCACCCACAGTCACTTCTAAAAGTTTTCTGAGTTCAAAACGTCTCAAATAACGTACGGCTTGATCGCGTTCTACATTAAGCTGAGCCATTAGGTTCCTTAGACCGCCTTCTGTACCACTGAATTGAGCAAAGGTAGTAAAGACGGAACTCCACTGCATCATGACAAGATAAAGTAATGTTCTCAACACATTTTCAACATTCGAACCCGTTTCTGCTGAACAGGGTATGACTGGTAAGCCAACTAGAAAACGCATACTATCTCTTAGTGAATCCACTCTACGAGCATCTGGTAAATCCTGTTTATTTGCGGCTACAACACAAGGAACACCAGGTAAGAAGAACGAGATTTCTCTAAAGAATAATTTAGCTCTAGCATCAGATTCGGGATCTGCTGAGTCCACCACGAAAATAATACCATCTGCCCCAGAGCTCAAAATCTTCCTCATTGTTCGAAAACGTAGTAATCCTGGAGTGCCAAATAGAAA
>JAEORG010000412.1 GCA_016841005.1 Candidatus Thorarchaeota archaeon
AAAGTGCCTCCTCCCCGTACATCTCCTGCAACTTTCTCTACAGATTTCCTGAGTATCTCTTTTGGTGGATCTGTTCCAAACAAACGTACTGCATCAATTGGTGCGGCATCCGGAAGCAATGTCGCCGCCATACCAATACTACTTATCACCCCCAATGCCCCAGCTTTGGATACAGCACTTGCAAGTGCTTCTGTCTTATAGGGGCCCATACCTCCCTGGAGTATAGGATATTTGATGCTTAGAATATCGCATATCTCAGTATGTATCTCGTCCATAGTGATACACAAGGGCGGTTCTCAGATTTAAGTGTAGTATTCTCACATTTCGTCGATATATACCGTTGGAACTCTCTGTGCTGTTGATACAAGTTCAGCCGCAGCTTTGGTGGCTCTCATGATTTTACCCATGTCTCCAGTGGGTAGCTTAAACTTGCGTGACATCAATCCCTTAATTGGGTCAATCTCTCCCGCAATGAGTCGCTTCCAGTTTGCTAGCGTGCCGCTATAGATGAACTCGGGTTTATCTCCCTCTTCCGCCATTCGTGCCAATCTGCACTCGCCATGCCAGAGGTCCATATAGAGCTGGACATCTTCTTTGATATGCTCCCCATCTGCTACGACCTCGAAGAAGAAATCGCCTTCCCAAGTCTTCGCAGCTTCTTTGTAAGCATCATTTACTTTCAATAAATCCCAGAATTTCACAATCCATTCTTCAGATGGAAACACCAATTTCTCAGTCATTATTCTCTCGCATCCTCGCGATTAACTATAACCTGCTTGCACAACGTGAAACAAAAGCCTTCTGGAATAGAGAGTTTTGGTGTTTCAAAAGAAAGTCTTCAATGGTAATTCCATTGCTTTGGCAAGTCGAAGCTGGTCTTTTACTAATCCCACCGACCTTACAGAATGGGCATCACTCCCTAGAGTGAATTCACAACCTGCATCTCTAGCCAGTTCTAGAAACTCTGGATATATTGTATCGTATCTTCTGTTCAGTTCTATGGCAATGTTATTTTCTGCCAACAATTGAGCTACTGCTTCACCATCTTCAGCTCTGTAGGTCGTCAAGTATCCATCCCAATGACCCAGGATATCAAATCTCCACTTTGAAACTGCCTTCTGAAGCGCTGAACGCCAAGTTGTGGAATCGAGTGTAAAGTGAAATGAGCCGATAATCAGTTCGAATTGGTCGATGCCTCCTGAAATTAATGAATACGAGCCATCGGACGCGATGTCTATCTCCACACCATCGAAGATTCGAATATTTGGAAAGGCCTTTCTCAGACCTACGATTTTCTCCCTTCTGTGGTCAATTAGATCCTTTTTTCCTCTCCTGCTTCCGATACATGGCCAAAAATGATCAGTGATTGCAATGGTATTTAGTTCTAATTTGATGCCCCGTCTAACTATCTCTCTTAACTCCGCAGAACTATCAGAATAATTGGAGTGAATATGAAGATCATATCGTTCAGGGTCCATTGCATCATGACTGAGCAATCTTTTCTTATAACTCAGTCTGTGCAATGTTTCAATACATTTACCAATAAGAAAAAGAGATTCCAGGCGGTAGAAATCTACCGCTCTGGTTTAGTTGTGTTACTATCTTCGCTTTATGCAGATTATTATTCCAACTACTGCTACTGCGATTATACCTAGAAAGATTAGACCGCCTGCTCCATCTCCCTCGCCGGTTGTTGTGGGCGTGGTAGTAGGAGTTGTCGTGTGGTCAGTTGAAGCAGGAGTAAACCTCGAATATGCCACATAGACGGGATCCTGTTGTATCCTCGATCCATTCCATTCTGGGAATGAAACCGCATACCACCATTGGCTACTATGGAATGACGTCGTATAATTCTGAGCCAGATCCCCAACACTACTGAATTGCGACCGAATGTCTTCAGATAGACCATATGCAGCATGTGCAAAAATGAAGGCAGATAGTGGAGCTTGCCATGCTATCAGGAGGAAATCGCTTGCCCTTGCTCCAAGTAAGCAATTTACGGCTGTTTCATTATCTGATATTGTCGTCCATGGATTTGTTGACTCGTTGATTAAGGAGTACTGTCGTCCAAGTCCTATATCGAATGCACGTTCGTTATCGTTGCCTACCTTGATAGTGATGTTATCGTCCAAAGGCGTAGTGGCAGTAGGAGGTACCAGTGTATTGCCCGTGCCAGAACTAGTAACACTATATCCGTAATTACTGGTAAAGACAGATAGATAGTGAACAGCTGTGACAGACATGGTTTCATTGATAATGTTTCGAGGATCAATCTCGAAAAGGTCGAGGAACACTCTTGCTCTGGTTACCTGACCAATAGTGTACAGCGTTTCTGCATGAATCTCCCCTGAATCAGGATCAATATAGATGTCATACTGGACTACTATCTCACTGATGAGAACTGTCACTAAAGGAACGAGGAGGGAAACAAAGAAGCCCCCTGGTGAATTAGCGTCTACAACTCTTGCGCTCATGTTGTAATATCGCATACCAAAGCGATAATGATTTTCTCCAAGTTTTGTCGCAGCAATAGGTTCTACAGAAGGAGTGACATCATGCCATGGATTCAATGATGATATTGGTAGAATATACCAAGCAGTTTCGTTGCCCACATCCGGGAGTCCGTTATTGAGTTCAGGAACCGTCTTGTTATCGATATGGACCATAAAGAAGGCAAGAACTGCTCCAATGAAGATTTCCTTCTCGTCAGGAGTATAGTAATGCATTCCAAACAGTTGGTATGGTAGCATGAACTCTTTGCTATCATTAGCAATCAACTTGTTGAATGCAACAAGGAACGCAGAGAATTCGTCTACATGAACATACGAAGCTGTGAAATATGCTGTGTTGTTTTGTTCAGTATCCTTTACTTCAACAGAGCTATTAGTCCAATACTCCTCAGCAAAGGTGTGTCCAAAGATTGCAGCTTCATCACCAGCTTCCCACGCAGCAGCCATGGGGATTGTAGCAATGGGTGAAGCTAACATAGAAATAATCCAAATTGTCATCAGCACTCTTTTGTAAGTGTGCATTAGCAAATACCTCTTCAATTAATACTCCACTAATGTATTAAAACAGATTTACGATTCATATTTGCTAGAATAGTTTCTGTAGAATATCATCAAATGATTTGAGTTTATCATTGGTAATGCGTCCTTTTGTAACAGCATCGATAAGAGATGTCGCTGAATCCACATCAAAACGAAGTGTCTGTAGTGAGTCCCCAAGACTATCACTCAATGCTTGAAACTTGACTCCTTTTGTTTCAGCTGGCACAAGGACAATGGCAAGCTCAGCCTCACCTTGCTCAATGATGTCACTTAATCGCTTGACTGAATAATATGCAGCGACTCCCCCACTTCTATCCCAATCCTTCACATTGGCGACATCAATACAAACTTTCTTCATCTCTCCACCCTTAGTTAGGCTTAGAATCGCAGTTGCCTGTTTATCTGCTATACCCTTTGCAACTAACAGTTGAGTTTCAATTTCTTTGCTCTTTCCAGCCTCTTCCAAAGCCTTCGCAGCTGCATTAATCATTACTGGGGCAGTGAGTTTGATGACATAATCCGCCTGCTCTTCAAGAGGTTCTGGTTCTCTCTCAAACAGGATCTTGTCAATACGTGGAATGATAAATCGAATGGCTTCTCTTGGATTTCCCCTTGAATGAGTATAAGCTTCCTTGAGATCATCATCAGTTAATGGAAATAACGGGTCTGGTGGAGGGTCAATATTCTGTTCATTCCAGTACTTATTCATTGATTCTGTAACGAATTCTGTAATATCCTCCTCTGAGAACTCTCTCAAAGATACTGGAGTTTCCATTCTCGACCTAGTAGGTGGATCTGCAACTTCATAGATTCTATCCCAGATATTAGTCAAACATGATGCAACAATCATCACGTTCTTACTTTCATTATAGAGTCGTTTAATCATCTCTAAGAAGTGCCTTTCACCATCTTCACCATGTGTATTGTAAGGTCCTTCCATCTCATCAATGAAAAGTACGATAGGGACTTCAGACCCCTCTAGAAGAAGATTGATGGTGGCAAGTGTCACATCATCTTCTTCGAGAATAGTTCTAACATCTAATTGCTCTAGGTCATCTGCACTGAGCGCGTCTCCCAAGAGCCATCTTCTTGCAAGATCTTTGTGAGCTGGATCTAAACGATATCGTAGCAGTGCTTTTACAACATCAGCTGAAATTCCAGGATATTCAACCAATAATCTTTCGTAAGCATATGTATAATCGTAAATGTCTGCTGTTGCTCCTTTGACTCCGCCAAATTTTGTTATCAACATATCAAATGCATTCTCGAATAGGACTTCACCTGCCTCATCTACTAGACATGCATGAAAGTGAAGGGGGACTCTGACTGGAGCTGGCGGTGAGGGTACATATACTGCTAGGAATTCTCCCTTAGTGAATTTCTTTTCTCTATCTTTTATTGCCCAGAAGAGGTGAGTCTTCCCAATACCAGCTTCTCCGAGAACTGGTTGAAATCGAGGTGTCTTATCCTCCATGACAAACCTCAGGACTCTGAATATGGCAAGATCTGCATCTTCATGAGGTCCTGGGATATCGATGTGATCTGGCATGTCCCCTCTTGACACATATCTCTTCATAGGAGGATTATCTCTAAGAATCTCCAAGTACATGGTCTTGTCAAATTCTTGGTGCTCTGGTTTATCTTCAGAAGGCTCCATCTTTCTCCCTCAGCGCGATATGTAACATCACATCGACGCGGGGCATTATGAATCTTTGTTCGTATACTTTGTTCCGCGGTTTATTAGGGGGTTTATCTACTCACTAACATTACAACAGATGGGTAGGATCGTTCTAAGTCTGTCGTTATGTCTGGCCTCCCGTCTTGCCATTTTCGACAGACTTCTGCAATAGAACATCCTCCCACTTTTTCTAGAAATGCTTTCGCTAGTCTGTTGATTTATATGCGTTCATTACAATACTAACTTGAACGCCACATGGAGGGCATAGCCGCCTTGAGCAAGACAATAGTTGGTCAGATATTAGAAATTCACGAAGAAGAATGGTCTCAAATAATTACACTTGAGACCCCATTAGGAGATATTGTTTATCTCAAATGCGAACCAGATGCCATAGGTACGACTCCACAGGTAGGTGGAGTATACGCAATCTCATATCTTGTAGAGGGTAGTACTCTTCGCGTAATAGAGGTGAATAAACCAGCTCCTGGGCAATATCGTGCAGAATTTGAGAAGAGTGCAGACTACAGGAAAGACTCTAGCTACCAGAGTGGTTCACCGTACCCCCGCTCTTATACTACGACAACAACTTCTCCTCCTGTTTCACGGTATGAGCGAAGATACCCCCCTCCACGGAGAGATGTTTTTGCACCAACAACTTCAGTTACAGAAGGAGTGCGACCTAATGGGATCACTATCATTACTATTCTTCTACTCCTCCTTGGTTCCATAGCCTTTCCCTTTGGTCTTATCTTGATAGGATTTCCATATACCTCATTCTTTGGAATGGTATCTACCTTCTTTGGGTTTATATTCCTATTATTATCCTGGGGAGTCTATACTTATCGAGAGTGGGCGCGGACTGGTATGCTCATCATTGGAGTAATCCTCTGTATCTCAGTTGTGGGTCTTATCATTGGTGCAGTAATCATCTGGTACCTTGATCAAAAAGAAATCCGTTCTATGTACGTCTACTAGGCCGTTGATGACATCTTTCTTAATCATAGTGTTACTTATTGTCAACTAGAGTTGGTATATGATCGAAAGTCAAACGTTAGGGCAAAATCAAACGTTATGATGTACCAATCTCCCCTGTGAATGAAACCAGGCCCGCTCCAGAGCTGTTTTACGCACAGCAAAACGCTTATATAGAAATTTAATGTTTGATACTTGTCAAACATCAAACGTTTGAGAATTGTATAAAGCGCCAAACATCAAACGCGCCACCCGAATTCTCATCGCTTGAAGGTGAAACGACAATGAAACAAAGCACGACAACTTTCAGAACCTTACTCGACGACATTACCGAAAGCCTGAATCTGGCCTGGAGTAATATGCTTAGCTATTTCTTGGCGAACCTAGGAATGGCAGTCTTAGCAGTCGTCATGTTAGCCATCATCGCAATCCCCATTCTAGCAATTGCTATTCTAGCAGGTCCTACTGCTCTTGCTGCATGGGCTACATCACTCTATTCTTGGAGTACTGCTAATCTCTTTGCCGCGGGATCCGTTGCATTCTTGGTCATTCTTGTACCTTTCATTGCATTCGGATTTATCTTCGTTGGAGCAGTCTATGGAATGAGCAAAGAAGTGGTTGAAACTGGTGAGACTAAAGCAGAGTCTGCATTCTCCTGGCTTCGACATAATGCCCTCTCCTTCGCAGGTGTAGGAGTAGTTCTTTCATTGATCATTCTGGCACCACAGTTGCTTGTAGCATCCATCGTAGGTTATCTCTATGGATGGCACATAACTGGATTGGCAAACATTGGCCTTAGTATCTTCTTCTTCGTATACTCCTTCATAACTCTCGGTCTGACCTCAATGGTCTTACCTGCTGTAGTTAACGGAAAGGGTGTGCAGGAAGCGGTCAAGGAATCATTCAGATTGGCTACCGAGCGCTTTGATCGCGTATTCGGAATTCATACAGCCATTGTATCACTCGGTCTCCTCCTACTCGCACCCGTTCTGATTGGTGCCTTAGCCGCATATCTAGGATACAGCCTAACTGTTCTAATACCATACATGATCTTCGCAGGTCTCTGGCTAGTCACTGGAATGATATTCGCAGTCTTCCTCTTCCTCCCAATGATATACATCGCCTATACAAGGGTCTACCATGACCTCACTGGCGGTATTATCGCCGACTCGACTCCCCAGACCCCAGAGATTCCGATGGTCTAAAATATAACCATGAGAGTGCCTCTGATATACATTCGGGGGCACCCTCAAACACTTTGGATCGTGATTAACAATGTCTGAAAAAGACGCCAGCATTAAAACCCTCATCGAAGACCTGAAGATTAGCTTCAAGTTTGCAGGGAAGAATATCATTAACTTCCTCCTTGCAATGATTGGAGTGATTCTTGTATCTATACTCCTACTTGCAGCAATAGCTGCAGTTGTCTTTCCTCTAATCTTCTTGACAGGTGGGTTAAATGCATTTATTCAATTCATAACTATCTGGATCGAGACATATCAGACTCTTCCTGGTATAATAGCCCTCCTCAGTATCTTCATCTTCCTCTCTCCATTAATTGCTCCCTTCTTAGTCGCCTTTGGTGCACTCTATGGAATGGGGCGTGAGATTGTTGAGAGTGAAGGAACTACAGCTGAAGGAGTCTTCTCATGGTATAGTAAGAAGTTCCTCTCTCTTGCAGGAGGTGGACTCATCCAGTTCTTCATCATAGTGACTCCAATTGCCATAATAGCTGGACTATTGGCTCCATATGGACTATTCATTGGATTTGGTCCTGAAGAATTAGGTCTAGCAGCCATGGTTTTAGGAATCCTTCTTATCTATCTGGGATTCATGTCAGGACTCCTCTCAATGGTCTTTCCTGCAATCATTGATGGAAATTCGGTGATTGATTCGTTGAGGATTTCCCTTCGCTTAAGTACAAAGTATTTCGATAGAGTATTCTCAACCTGGTTTGCCTACTTGGGAATCTTTGGAGCTTTAATGGCACCTATCGTGATTCCGCCAATTCTTGCATTTCCTGCATTCGACTTTCAGGTGTTAGCATGGCTTGGAATCTACTCAAGCGTTGTAGGTATCTTTACAGCTCTAGTCTTCTTCCCTGCAGTTGTAATTGGTATGAGTAGAATCTACATGATACTTGTATCTGAACATATTGACGAAGGCCCTGAGTCATCAGATGAGACATTTGGAGACTCAGCATCTAATGATGTTAGTCTGTTCGGAGGGGAATAGATATGACTCCAAAACGCGCGCCACTAAAGCAAATCGAAGTCATCTCTGATCCTAAGATAATCAAACTGATGATGGAACCCACTCGAGCTGCAATCCTCAAGCAATTAGCTGAAGAACCGTTGACCGTTAAGCAGCTATCAATTCGCCTCGGGAAAAACCCGGGAACCATACTTCACCACATTGAGAAATTGAAGGATAAGAAAGTCGATTTGGTTGTTGAAGTACGAACCGAGAAGACATCCACAGGCATTGTACAGAGATATTATAGAGCAAGAGCACGCGAATTCAGACTCGGTATCAAAGATATGATGCACACTGATAATGGTGTATCAAAATTCGCTGAAGACCGTCTGAAGTCAATTGTAAAGGCTCTATCAGTATTTGGAATTGATATACCCGAGTCTCAGCAAGACGAAGCTGCTGAGCTATTAAGAGAAATGATTGAGCGTGAAAACCAATTGATCTCGAATATTGCCATCACCGACCAATCAGCTCATGAAAAGCTTTCCAAACAGGATAGAATAGATACGACTCGCCTTGTTCGAAGGTTTGTACTCGATCAAGATCCAAAGTATGTTGAGCTTCGTAGAGATTGGCACAGATTTCTGAGCCACTACAATAAAGGTGCATAACAATGAGTTACGAACGTAATAACACAATGGTTGCTTGCATCCTCGCATTCATCATCCTAGGCGGAGTTGCTGTAGGTGCCATCTTCTTCCTTGGCACAACAAACTGGGATTTCCCCGGTATCACTCCCCCTAACAATTGGGATGAAGGCGAGCTATTCGAATTTGATAGAACTGAAACAAGCATGCCAGCCACAGTCACCCTCGATATCGATGTTTCAGCAGGTGGAATTATGGTTGTCTTTGAAGATGATCCTAATCTCTTGTATAACTTCTCTATCTGGGTGTCAAATAACACACTGACAGAAAATGGTGACCCCGAAGTGACCTATGCGTCTGACACCATTGGCTTGAATTATCCAGCAGCAGGTGTACATGTAACACTTGGAACTGGTACGACCTATGTCTTGGACATTGGTACCGCCACTGGGGCAGTAAGTATTGTCCTTGAAAATAACGCTAGTATTGGTAACATCAATGTAGATGTAACAACTGGTGCGATTTCACTGATTGTGACAGATGACATTAACATTTCTGGTAATCTCTCATTTGACCTGACAACTAGCACAGGAGAAATTTCTGCGGTAGTGAACCTACCATCCGGAGTTGAGGGTCAGTTCAGAGGATCCACTAGTATTGGTACAGTTGATATTAACGGCGTGGGCGATTGGAATGAGATCACTGATTCTCATTACCAAACTTCAGGATTTACCAGTGCAACGAATAGCATCAACATAGTTGCAAATACAACCACAGGTGTAGTCGACGCCACACTCACCTAGCAATCTAGTATAAACGGGGGTGCCGCGTCCCCCCGTTCCCTCTCTTTTTTCTACAATTTGATTGGCGCATTAGAGAAAATTAATATCTAAAACTCTAAACGCCCGAATTAGATTATTTCTAGGAGGAAATTACTTTTGTCAAGAAGACAATCCAAAGAATGCATCCGTGACATGGAAGTCACAATGGAAGATGCTTCCCGTCTTGCGGAGTGTTTCAATTCTTTTGATGATTCTGATTCATGGCCTGGCGGGTTTACCGGAGGTAATCCCTATACTGCGCAGAGAGTCTATGATGACCTAAAAAAGAGTACAGATCTCAGAACTATCGTTGCACATGTAGATGATAAGATAGTTGGCCATTGTAACGTAGTAAATAGTTCCCTTGATACAGAGGCAGTCTACGTTGGTCTTCTTGGCGTAAATCCAGAATATCAAGGGCAGGGTTATGGAAAATTGATGCTTATTGAGGCTGCAAATACAGCCGCTCAACTTGGAAAGCGAAGGATTGACCTGCACACATGGGGTGGAAACCTGAAAGCCATGCCTCTATACAAGCGTGTAGGGTACAATTGGGTACCAAAGACGCGAGTCCTGATGGAGTCACATATCCCTGGAATCATAGGTTGTCCTATGTTTTCAGAGTTTTTCGAACGACATGACTGGTATGACTCTCTGAAAGTCGATGTCAAGCAAGAGATGGATGACATTGTAGAGGACGGAATTGGGATTTTCAAATATCACTTTGAGGGTGAGAATGGAGACCTCCTTGAGGTTACAATTGACCGAGAAGTAAAGGGTATTTGTGGCTTCTCGCTAACCATAGATGGTACGAATATTTCTGCATCCATTCGACCAAAGGCGCATACAGGATATGTAGGGATAGGGGAGTACCCCGTAGAGATTAGACTAAGCCAAGATGGATCCGAGGATCTTCAATATACACTTCAAACTCGCTCAGAGGGTGATCTATCAGTCAATCTTACTGGGCCATCATCAGGGTCTCTCAAGGTAAATAATAATGTCATGCTTAATGCCACCTATACACTAGATTCAAAGGCTCTACCAATTGACAGAGAGATCATCCCTGATGATAAGATTACAACGCAAGCTGAATGGACATTGACTATTGGTGAGAGAGTAATTCAAATGTTCAGCGGTCTCATTCCAACAGAAGCTGTATCAATCTCTCTTGGACCAGAATATCCTTCAATTGCATCTGGTGAAACTCGCTATATCGGAATTGGTCTTCGGAATAATACTCAAGATGTTATTAAAGGCGAAGCAATTCTAACACCTACATCAGGTAAGACAATTTCCGTCCAGCGTATCAGATTTTCACTGAAACCTAGTGAGATATCTGAAACTCCAGTGAGTGTCACTGCACCATCAAACGGGACTACCGGAATTATTCCAATCGCTATATCAGTGTATATAGAGCAAGATGGAACCAAGAGCATTGCCAAGCAGACAACCATCAATATACCAATTATGGGATTTACAGGTGCAGTAGTTTACAGGACGGTTAACAACTTTATTGCACTTGAGAATGAGAACTTGATGATATTGCTGAACGATATGGTTCCGTATATGGTGCGTAAAATTAGAAACAAGAATCTGGATCTTCCCCATGATGGTTGGGCATTTCTTCCTGAAGTTGGACTGCCATTTCCTCGTGGTGGTAGTGAGTGGGAACGAAAGAAGTTTCAAATTACTACGAGCATCACATCCGAATACGCCGAGATTAATTTCAGAGGTGAATCTGAGGTACGACCCGGGTTATTCTTAACAAATATCTATAGACTCTATAGGGGTCGCGAAGACCTTGAGATCTCCACCAAGTTGGAGAACACGAGCTCTCAGACCTACGAAAACTTAGGATTAAAGATAGGTGGATGGATGCCTTTTATGGGCCACACTCTCTATGTTCCTATAGACAACCAAGTCTACTGTCTTGATGATGTTAACTGGTATGGTGGTCGACAGATACCTAAAGACCCTGAGCGATACACAGAGGGATGGGCTGCATCTGAACTTCCATATGGAAACGGTGTATTTGGATTCATTTGGCCCATGGACACAGCGACAGAAATCAGGATTTTGCGACAGTGGAATCTTCCTCGGATAGAATACAAAATACCTGATCTTGAACCTGGAAGTACGGTAAAACAGTGCATGCTTCATCTTGTCGCAGCCCAGGGAGATTGGAAGAAAGTACGTAACCTTTGGGGTCGACTCTATGAAAAGACTCTTCCACTGAACTCTCCCCCCGTCTTTCGATCAGACCTCGAGATTGGATTCACCTCCTCGAAGGCAGACACGAATGCTCCACTCACTCCGGTGTTACTCGTTGATCGAAACCGCATTACTGAGGTTGAGCTTAGGACTAGAATCATCACAGATGAGCCAATTCGATGCAGTGTGAAGATACGGCTCCCAGATGGTCTGGTGTCCAATGGAAGTAATGAGATTGAACATGAGGTTGATAAGATAAGTCACAAAGCTCCTCTGACACTTCCTCTTAAGATCTCAGTTGACAACGAGGGAACATGGTTTGCTCGTAATGGTGAGCTGCTCATTCAATTCGATAACAGAATCGAACGACGGCCTTTAGCGGCACTTATCTATGATTCAGGAGCAGAATCAAAAAGAACCATCGAAACCCTTCAGGAACGAGATTTGTATTCCTTGGTGTCTGGTGCGTATAGGATGGGTACCTCTCCTGATTTTTTGGGAAACATGGTACACTTTGGAAAGATTGGAGAAAACAGCTTATTCTCAGATACTTTCCCAGAGGCAAAGCCATTCATCTGGGATGATAAACATTACAGCGGAATTAGGCCTAGGCCAATTGGTTCAATGGTCTGGGACTGGCAATCTGCACTACCTCTTGAGAAATGGTCAGTGAAGGATCAAGAAATCGGACCATGGATAGGATACAAGTTGGAGTCCACATTCCAGCATGCAGTTGGACTCAAAGGTATACACTTTACAATCCACTACTTGCTTCTCAGATCCACTCCATTGGCATATATCCGATTTGATGCTGAGAACAAGAGTGGATCATGGAAAGAGTTGAGAATCGGATTCGATGGGGTTCCGATACCTGGAGGTGTGCCACAATCGAATATTCACACTGTTGTCAATGGTAGGAGAATACTCTACGAACCCACTGAGAGTGAGATCAGTTTCTATATAGATCCTCATGAGAGCTGGGTTGCATTCGAGGAACCAAAATCTCAACAAATCCTAGGAATCATATCCACTGCAAAACACGGTCCAACCTTAGCTTATGAGAATTCAGGTCTCAAGGGACAATGGTTCACATTATGGGATAGACGTACGTTAGAGGTGGGACAAAAGACCAGTATCTCGGGATATGTTCTTCTCGCGGATCAAGTTGATGATATTGAGGCACTCAAGAAGATGCCAGCAGACTTAGAATAATTGCAAGGGCTTAGAGTCTCTTTGCTCTTGCATTACATTCTGCTGTCTTCATCTCATTACCTATATCCTTGTATAGTGAAGCAGCTACACTCCACGTACGTTTAGCCTCAGGAATCCTTTCTAATCTCTCGAGTATCATTGCACGGTAATAGAGATGTTCTGGATTGCTTGGCTCATGAGCAAATGCAGTGTCAAAGTCATTCAGGGCATCTTCAAGTCTATTCATCGAGTAGTATACCAACCCTCTCTGATGTGCGACTTCTGGATGTTCTGGATCTAAAGAAAGGGCAGTATTGAAGTATTCCAGTGCGACTTCTGGTTCATCTAAGACCAATGTTATCTGCCCACTCTTTATCCATCCCTCAACGCATTCAGGATCAGCATGGATTGCCTTCTCATAAGCGTTAGCAGCCTGTTGAAGAGATCTCATCTGACGGTGAATATCGCCCTTCTTTATCCAGAGACCGGGGTCATCGTACTTGATGCTTACCGCTTTTTCATAATGAGCGAGTGCGTCCTCGTATTTTTTCTTCTTTAGCAGATTATCTCCCATAGCGGCATGTAAGAACGGATTCTCAGGGGCAACCTTTAGTCCTTTTTCCAAGGTATAATATGCCTTGTCGAGTTCCCCTTGCTGCATATACACCTTGGCAAGCTCAATATACACTGATGGATTCGGAGTGCCTATTGACTGTGCGCGAGACATCCACTGGACAGCGCCTTGCAGATTCCCAACCTTTACGAAGTAAAGCCCAACTCCGAGATGTGCCCGTGTATTCTCTTTATCGAGATTGATTGCAGTCTCAAAGGACTCTTTCGCCTTCTCATACTGACCTCGCTCAAGCAGGACCAGACCCAGATAGGTAAATGCACGACTGCTGTCTTTGTCTATCTTTAAAGCAGTGTTAATGCAAGTATTGGCATCTGCATACTCTTCTGAAAGGTAGTAAGCAATACCCATGTGCAACCAGCCAGATGCACGTTTTGGTTCAATCTCCAGAGACTCCTTGTACAGTAGTATTGCTTTTCTGTACGAGCCCTCCTTGAGATGGATATTTCCTAATCTGTATAATAGATCTGGAAGACGTTCATCGACCTTCAAAGCCTCCAGCGACTCGCGTAACTCATTCTCCATGTCTGCGAGTCTTCTACGTTCCCCTGTCTGAATCACCACGGGACGTATCATCTCAGGTTCCACTACAGCCACTTCACCAACATGGCGCAGCTGTGTACCAATGGAACTCAGGAGGTCATCAGTCTCCATTTGTTTCCCTTCTATTCACTCTAACCACAAAAAGCTAAAGGGGTTTCTGCGAATATTTTTACTAGATAACCAATTTAGTCTTCCGGAAGCTGTAGAAGAGGGTCAAAATGCCCTCTCCTTATGCTACAATGCGTACTGGACGTAGATTGACCACTCGGTGCTGGCCCTCTACGCTGTCATATTCCAGCATACCGACCAGTTCTCCCTCTGCTCCAGGCTGAAGCTCGAAGTCGATCTCGACAACAGCGTGTGTCCCGGGTTCAACGTTGCCAATGTTCTCGCTCTTGATAGTATCTGTAAGGTCTGGGACTCCTAGAATCACCATGACATTGGACATGACGCTCGTTGAGTCGTTCCTAACAACCACTCCGAAGACAACTTTGCCTTCACGGATCTTGTACTCTACTGCTACATCCATGCCCGGTTCGAGTCCCTCACTGGCAGGCTCGGCGGTCGTAACAAACTCCTCGGCCTGTCGTCGATTGCGTATCTGTCTTGTCGCAACTGCGCCTACGAAGAGGAGCACTATCAGTCCCATGAGTGGGAATATCCAGTGCAGCCTTACTCCAAAGACATCTAGTGGGTCGATGATGCCATCTCCATCTGTATCTTGGAGCAAGGGGTCGGAGTCGTAGATCTTGATCTCTTCATAGTCTGTCCAGCCGTCCCCATCGGTGTCCTGAATGAGCGGATCTGTATGATAGACACTGTGTTCCTCGTAGTCTGAGAGACCATCTCCATCCGTGTCGTTGTTGAGTGGGTCAGTTCCAATCAGGACCTCAATATAGTCGTTCAATGCGTCCGTGTCAGTGTCCGGATTAAGTGGTGATGTCCCTGCTTCCAATTCCTCGGAGTCGTTCAGTCCGTCATTATCACTATCGTCATCCCAAGGATCTGTTCCATAGACCACAACTTCCTCGTAGTCTGTCAGGCCATCATGGTCACTGTCTATGTCGAGTGGGTCAGTATGGAACACGCCAATCTCTTGTGAGTCACTCAATCCGTCCGAATCCGTGTCATTCAACAGAGGTGACGTCCCGTAGATGTGGACTTCGGCACCGTCCAGTAAAACATCACCGTCAGTATCGCTGTCTAGAGGATCCGTGCCTATGTCTATCTCTGGACCGTCATCTAAGTCGTCATTATCAGTATCTGGATCGTTGGGTATTGTGAAGTAGGTACGAAGTTCCTCGAGATTGTTGAGTCCATCCCCATCCGTGTCCCATTCCCCGTCCGCTATCCACACGTCATCCATCTGGTAGGTCGTGTTGGTCGTCGGGTCTGTGTCTGTGAGATATACTTCTTCCCAGTCAGATAGAAGGTCCGAATCTGTGTCATTTGAGAGAGGGTTACTACCCCAGTCATTGACCTCAATACCGTCCAGGAGCATATCGTCATCACTGTCCTTGTCTAGCGGATCTGTGAAGTATTCCTCGACCTCTTCCTGATCGGTCAGCCCATCTTGATCGGTGTCTTCCTCAAGGGGATCTGTGAAATAGATATGGACCTCTTCGTGATTCGTAAGCCCGTCACCGTCCTCGTCATCGTTCAGGTCAGATATGCCATCATCATCAGAATCTTTGTCTCGTGGATCAGTCTTGGTAAGGACGCACTCTTCATAGTTAGTAAGCAGGTCACGGTCCTCATCGTCAGCTCCATCGTTCTTACCATCACCATCACTGTCTGCCACTCTTGGATTGGTATGTGTGAGGGTAATCTCCATGAGGTTCGTCAGAGTATCGTTGTCTATGTCCCAGTCTGCATCAGACACACCATTGCCTTGGGTACTGTAGGCTAATGGGTCGGTCATGGTCTGGTTCACCTCTTGGTAGTCCGTTAGTTCATCATTGTCTGAATCTGCCTCCCGTGGATTGGTGCCTAGATTCAGTTCCTGTCCATCTAGAAGCTTATCTCCGTCGCTGTCCTCTTCTAGCGGGTCAGTGTTGTAGATATTGAGCTCGTCACCGTCCCAAAGCCCATCTCTGTCAGTGTCAACGGAGAGTGGATCGGTCTCAAAGACACGTACCTCATCATAGTCCGAAAGATTATCCCCATCTGTGTCAGTGGAGTTCAGCCAGGTATGGAATGTGTTTGCCTCCTCGCCGTCTTCTAATCCATCTCCATCTGAATCTCGGAGATTGGGGTCACTGAAGTAGTAGAAGAGCTCGTCCCAGTCTCCAATAGTGTCATTGTCAGTATCCGCTGCATTCGGGTCAGTTGGCTCGCTCAGTACAAATAACTCGTAATAATCTGAAAGACGATCGCCATCAGTGTCAATAAGAGTACAGTTGGTTTCGTATTG
>JAEORG010000413.1 GCA_016841005.1 Candidatus Thorarchaeota archaeon
TGAAACTAACCGAGAGATTCTTTTCTGAACAAACTACTAGTGCGGCTTTTACTGCCGCTCGGCTCCAACCTGTGACATCAAGAGTCCCTTCTTTAAGGAAAGAAGCAAGAATATCAGAAAAATGATGGTAGTCATCTAATGTCAAGATCAGAGCTATTTCAGCAACTATAGCTTTTCGTCGGTCCTCATCAGCTGTTTCCCACTCGTCAAACAGAGTCATTTCTCTTCTATTACTCTCGCCCATTGGTCCTCTCCTTTTGCGCATGGCGAGAATAACAGAAAAAGGATTTGAATTCTCCGTTCGTCTCAGGATTCAGCTAAATTTTTCAGGAAAGAATCCGTAGTGTATGCAGTTTATCCAAATGGAGGTCATAGTTTGGTAGATACTGTAGTCTTAGTCACTGTTAAGGTCGGCGCTGCAGAACGTGTGGCCGCAGCTTTGGAGACCCTTAGCGAAATTGAAAAGGTGCTCATAGTAACAGGTCCGTACGATGTTGTTGCTCTTGCAGAAATTCCAGAAAAGAAAGATTATCGTCGTTTTGTGAATGCAGTTCATGAAATCGATGGGGTAACGCGGACAGAAACTTGTATGGGAATCTAGCATTTGCAATCATGGATAGAGGGAGATAGGCAATACCTATTTTCCTTCTTTTTCCATTGTTCATAAACACTGGTTTTTATAGGGGATATAATGACCCAACGAGTTAAGTTGAGTTTTCTAGATTATTCGAAACTGAAAGGTAAGGAGTTTAGTGGACTCTCTACATTTCAATTTCTTACTTTCTTCCGCAGGTCTATAGTCTACACTTTCTTAGCTATCTTTCTGAGATCACTTGGTCTTTCAACCACTGAGGTCACTCTGATGGCAACAGTGGGAATGATTGCCAATGCAGGAACCCAGACACTCGTTTGGGGAAAGGCGCTGGACAAGTACCGTAAACCTGTGGAGTTTGTATCATATGGAGAATTCTTTGCGGGATTAGGTCATATCCTCATGGTTTTCGGATATCAGTACTTTCTAGGAACTAATCAGATACATGCCGCAGGGTATGTCATAATATTCATTCTGGGTTCCATAGAGATTTTCTGGAGTATGTCAAATGTAGGCTGGTCAGCCCTAATATCGGAATTGACTGAAATAGATGAGAGAAAGAGGATAATGGGTCAATTCTCCATAGTTGGTGGATTCGGAGGCCTGGCAGGAGCATATCTTGGAGGTTATCTCTATGATAATGGATTAGGATTTTCTAGTGGTAGTATCTTCTTCATCGCAGCAATCATCATGATTATTTCAAGCTTCATCGTCTATTTCTCCATCCGTCTTAAAGATTCAATCCAGATAGAAGAAGAATATACCGATGTACCTATGCCATCCCTTAGTGACCTTCCTCAACTTTTACGTCGTAGCTACATGATCTTCCTAGTTGCTCTTATCTTCATCAATTTCGGAAGGAATTCCATTGCAGTTATCACTGGCCTCTTTCTATCAGAGCCTACAGCTTTTGGAGCAACCGGTGAAGAGATTGCGCTCTTTAGCAATGTAGGAAGCATCGCTTCAATGATAATGGGAGTGGTAATTGGTTCATTAGTAGCTAAGACTGATGATAACAAGGTCTTATTTGTTGGAGTACTGTTACCAATAATAGGCATCGCATGGCTGATATTCACTCCTACATTCGCGTTATCTCTGATTGGCTCGTTCCTCATAGGTGCATCCCAGGTCGTCATCCAATCATCAAGTTATTCTATTGTTGCTGAAATGGCTCCTGAGGAATATAGAGGAAGGCTCTTCGCATACTACAATGCAACCTTCTTCCTAAGTTGGGGAATAGCAGCTACGTTAGTGACTGGCCCAGTTGCAGATATTCTAATTGCGAATGGTGCAATAGTTGCAGATGCATACAGAGGTAGTTTCATCTCAGCCATCGTGTTACTCATCATTGGTATTATCATACTGATTGGGTATATCAGATATACGAAGTCTATTGGTTTGTTTGCAAATCAGGTGGAAATAGAAAAAGGGTTTGGAGATGAGTAGAATCTCATCTCCGGATATCGTCACGTAAGCGGCTTGCTGAGAACTCGTGAATTCTCTCTTTAGCCTCTTCACGTCGCTCTTGATGCTTCTCAAGAAATTCCAATACTCTTGGAGTCAGAATTTGTTTACACTCGCCGCAGAGAATCTCTCCACCTCTACACTTCCTCTCTAGCTCTGCAAGTTCTTTGTCATCAGGCATGAAGAGCATATCATAATACTTGAAGACTGAGCAGATGTCAGGGTTCGCACCTTTCTCCCTCTGTTCCTCCGCAGTTTCCCTTCCACCTGTGAAAGCTGCCATGACCTTCTTTCGAGCTTTCTTAGGAGTGTCAGTTGTATAGATTGCAGACATCGGGGCTGAGGATGACATCTTACCACCCTCCTGCAGACCTGGTAAAAACTTGTTCTGAATCGAAGCAGGTTTGTAGTATCCTAATTTCTCAGCTACATCACGAGTGACTCTCCAGTGTGGATCTTGATCTATCGCACACGGAATGATGCACGGGGTCTTAGTACCATAGATCCAAGAGTGCAGAAATGCTGGCACAGCTTGCATCGAAGGATAGAATATTCCCCCGATGTTCATACTGTTCTCGAATCCAAAGACAGCCCTTGCAGTTGAAAAGGTGACTTTCTTTGCTACTTGGACTGCTAACTCATACATCAAATCAATGTGCTCAATATCTTGAATGATGAATGTATCCTCTGGCTCAAAGCCAACCGCAATTACGTCAAGCGCATTTTCATAGGTTGTTTTTTTCATGGCATCATAGGTAAGGTCAGGTTCAAACCAGAATTTTTCATCATTGGTCAGCTGGAAGTATAGGCGTGTTTTGAACTTCTCCTGCCACCATTTTGTGAATATCCAAGGAACAAGATGACCAATGTGTACATCCCCACTTGGTCCTCTACCTGTGTAGATAATGAATTTATTCTTCTTATCATACTCATTAAGAACCCAGTCGAGATCCCTATGAGAAAAGAATAGCTCACGCTCTAGCATGATATGTTTCTCTCCAGTGATCTTGTAAATTCTCTTCAAGAGTTTCTCATCGATTCGTTGTGTACCAAACTCTTCGATGAGTCTGTCATAGTCGATCTTTCCCCGAACTTCCCAGGGAGTCACGACCATTTCCTCGTCGTCTTTAGACATTGGATATTCCTCTATTCACGTGGTGGCTTCGCAGGTCAAGAAGTGGAATCCAATTAAGCATGATGGTCGACTTTGATTGTGTGAAGAATTATATCCAACCTCTGTGATTACTAGGAGGTTATTGTAGCTTTAGATGACTTTAGGAGGAACACATAATGAGAAGATTAGTGACTATCGGTATATCTTTTCTAATCATTATATTTCTTAATTCACCTGCCTTATCATCCTTCAGCACGACAAACCAGAATCATATAGCAATAAACAGATTCAAAGAATCACAGGCAGAAGAATTGACTCAACATAGCCCAATCTCCATTACAGATGACGGAGAATTCTCACAATTGGGCTTTCCAGGTTCAGGTATATATGAAGACCCCTACATTATTGAGGACTTGATTATCGATCTCGACGAAAGGTGTATTTTCATATCCAGTACCTCCTATCACTTCAGAATCCAGAACTGTGTTTTAAAAAGCAATACAATGGATGGCACAGTCCAATTTGAAAATATAATTAATGGTGTAATCAAGGATTGTGTTATTGAAGGCGGAGAACACGGCATAAATCTAATCAACTGTACATCCATAGATATCGAAGGAAACAAAATTGTAGGACAATATTCTTGCGGTATTGTTGTAGGGAATTGTTACGACGAGATCGTAATTTCAAACAACAGGATATTCGAAACCAACACGGGCATCTACATAGATAATACGGATTCTTGTATAATCAACATAAATCGTATCTATTGCAATTCAGAAGGTATCCATATCAATGAAGAATCTTCATTCAATGAAATTTTTCAGAATTCAATTGGATGGAATGGAGAAAATTCATATGATGCAGGTTCGTTGAACTTCTGGCGCGGTAATTATTGGAGTGATTGTCCTGAAATTACCGTTTCATATGGAATTGGAGGAGGAATTTCAGAAGATGTTGATGCATGGCCATTGACCGATTATACAGTGCCAGTCATTAATGCCCCAGACATTGGAACAGTGATTCAAGGCAATGCAAGTGCCATCTTGAGTTGGACAATAATTGAAGCATTTCCACTCTCATATGAAATATATCAGAATAACGTCATTATAGATGAGGGATACCTAACAAGACAGACACTGATTCAACCACTCGGATCACTCCCACTTGGAGAATACATCTTTACGATAGTAGTTAGAGACGGCGTCGGAAATATGGTAACACTTCAACGAGTAATAGATGTGGTTTCACCATCAGGTCCAGATTACCTTTTCATATTATCATTCATATTTAGTATTGGGATCGTTGCAAGTATCATGGTAATACTACCTCTGGATTATCGACGAAGGAAAAGGAAGTATGAGAAGAACCATGAAGTAGAAAATGAGAAAGCGGAAGAGGAGAATTTCGATCTGGCTGAACTGTTGGAGTAAGCATGTTGTTAAGGAATTTGTGGAATGTAGAGAAAAATTATGTATGATGGTTTCTTTTGAGCGTGTCAAGAATTATATTTAACTTCTGTGAATACTGAAGATTGTTGATCTACTGGATCAAACTGGAGAAATAAAGGATGGGAAGACTAAAGATTGCAGGACTAATTATTCTGATCATTATTGCTCCGAATCCAACAGGTTCAGCATACTTAACCCCTCCCATAATTCAACATGAAGAGGTTAGAAAATATACAGCATCACTGACTGAGGGCCTAACCCAACATGATCCAGTCGCAATTTTTGAAAACAATGATTTCTCTGAATTGGGTTTTCCTGGCTTGGGTACACGTGAGCATCCGTACATAATTGAAGGTTTGCGTATCATAAATAACGATAGATGCATTGCAATAGCGAATACAGATTCTCATTTTAGAATTCGAAACTGTGATCTACTTGGCACAGCTATGGACGGTGTGATTCGACTTGAGGATGCAACTAATGGAATTATCGAGGACTGCTGTATCGAAGGTGGCGATCTTGGTATCTATATTGATCACTGCGCTTCCATTGATATTCTATGCAATGCAATCGCAGGAGCAGTTGGTGCAGGTATCTGTGTGTTGAATAGCGATTACGATATCACTATATCAAATAATAGAATCTTCGAAAATCCAACTGGAATCTACTTGGATCAATCAGATTCTTGTATAATCAATATGAATCGCATCTATTGCAATACAATGGGTATTCATTTCCTTGAAGGTTCAGATTTGAATGAAATACATTCTAACTCAATTGGTTGGAATGTAGGACCAATTGATGGATATGTCGAGGTAAGAAATGGATATGATGATGGTACAGAAAACAACTGGGATGGAAATAGTTGGTGTGATTATAGATCATATAACACCTGGTATCCGGTTGGAGGAAATGCTGAGGCGCGAGATAATTATCCCTCACATCTGACTGACCTTTCTTCTCCAGTTATAACAACTACAGATATTGACACTGTAAACATGGGTAATACAAGTGCTGTCCTGAGCTGGAATATTGTTGAGGATTTCCCTGTGTGGTTTGAGTTATATCAGAACGACATTATTACAGACGCGGGATACATAACTGGAGAGATAATAACTCAGCCTCTTGGAGTCCTTACGCGTGGAGAGTATAATTTTACTCTAGTAATTAGAGATGGAGTAGGATATGTTGAATCTCTTCAACACCATATTAGTGTAGTTTCTGCCCCAGATTTTAGCAATCCGTTTTTGCTATCAATGATAATTAGTGGGGGAATCGTTGCAACTATCATCGTAATACTGCCTCTTGATTATCTCCGAAGAAAAAGGAAGTCTGTGAAGATTGATGAGGTTGAGAATGAGAAGGAGGAAGAAGTAGATTTCGATATATCTCAGCTTCTAGAATAGTGAAGTAAATTTTGTTTGTTGTGGTGTTCATATGTTAAACTGTGTGAAAGGTTAAATCCTTTCATTTCAAATACGAGATATCGGGTTATTGTTGGTCTGTGACCAATGATTGGGGAAGAGATTCGATGAGAAGATTTGTAATTGTTGTAGTATCAGTGCTTTTTATTGCGGCGATGGTTTCGCCACAGGTTCCAATAGTAGAAATAAAAGATGCCGAATTAGAGTCCACAGAAAATGTAGTTGAGTTTGAATACGCAGAGAGCTATACGCCAATGGCCCCCATGAACATTTCTTCAAACAATGATTTTGTGTCTTTGGGATGGAATGGGAGCGGGACTCCAGCAGACCCTTATACAATCGAGAATGTGGAAATTACTGGGGAATATTTAGCGCTTGGAATTGCTAATACAACTGCGTACTTTTCTGTTCGAGATTGTAGTTTTAGTTCACAAGTACATCTACTTGCAGATGGGATAGTCCTATCTAATCTCACAAATGGTGAAATTACAGGATGTACATTTTCGTCATTTGATGGAGCTATTATATTTGGTAGTTGCAACAATACTAAGTTTTCAGACAATATAGTGCACAATTGTGAAGTAGGTGTAGGGGTATGGATGTCATCAGGTGTGGAGATTTCACGAAATACGATTTACAATGGCTCAAGGGGTGGCTATTTCTCATACATGATGGATTCCATTATCACAGAAAACATCGTCTTTGATATGTTCTTTAATGGAGTATCATGTAGCTTTGATGGGAATGGGACGGTCTTATCAGATAATATATTCTATAATATCAGTACAGGCATCTGGATGATGCCAGCTATTGACATTGGTTTTGCATCTTTCTGGAGAATTGAACACAATATAGTCTACAACTGCTATGTAGGAGTTGGTTCGATGTGGGGTGCACTTCACTGTGTAGTCACTTCAAACAATCTGACAAACAACAATGTAGGAATCCAAATCTCGATTGCGAGTGATATGGAAATCACTGATAATATTATTGCGGGAGGCTATTCTGGAATGATGCTGTATCAAAACGATGCCATTGAAATCGATAACAACACTATTGATTCAACCAGCGGAAGAGGCATTACAATTTCTTGGTCAACGAATTGTATAGTGACATCAAATCATATCAATTCACATGGATTGTACATTCAAGCAATGGCACCATCGGAGTACCTTCATACTGTTTCAGGGAATCTGAATGAAGATGGAAAACAAATCGGTTACTTTGTAGGTCATGTGGATGAAACTATAGATGCAACAAACTATTTCCAACTTTATCTAGTCAATTGCTCAAATGTAATTGTTGAGAATGGTCTCTTCAGTGATGCCGAGGTGGGAGTTGTCTTTGCATTCTCTGACAGTTGCACACTTCAGCAATGTAGTATCATTGAGAATTCAATTAATGGGATTGAGTTTTTCTATACAACGAATTGTGAGATTACTGATTGCGAAATTGCAGAAAATGGAAATCTATGGGGCAGTTATGGCATACAACTTCTTATCACAAACAACACAAGAATAACAAGAAACATGATCTATAGGAATAATGGAAGTGGAATTGTACTCTATGCTGGAGCATCAAGTTACTGCTTCATCTATAACAACCTAATTTCGAACAACACCGTCATTGGAATAGAGATACACAGTGGAAACAACCAGAACTCGATCTATGGGAATGCAATTGGTTGGAATGACGAAGGCAACGCAGTGGACGGTGGGAGTAATAATCATTGGGACGATGGTGTTTCGATGGGTAATTGGTGGAGTGACTATAATGGCACAGGAGTCTATGAGATTGATGGCTCATCAAATTCTGTGGACAACTATCCACTTCAATTCGAAACATGGTCTGCAACGCTTCCTATCGAAGACTCTACAGGATTAGGTATTGAGATTATCATTGTGTCTATCGGATTAGTAGGAGTTATCATAGTAATTATGCTATTAATCCTAAAGAGAAGAAATACAATTTAGTTGAGTGCAATAAGGAGGATTGAAATGAGATGAAGGATGCAATACTCGTAGCATTTCTAATTCTCATCACTCTTTCTCCGTTCATGACACTAAGCTCTCAAAGCAGGACAGGAACTTCAATTCACGGAATTTTGAGTAATCAATACACGGAACACCTTCCAATCTACATTGTCGATGACAGTGATTTTTCGATACTCGGTTTTCCTGGTTCCGGTACAGAAGCAGATCCGTACATTATTCATGGATTGAATATATCAAATGTCCCGTATGGAATTTCCATCAGTGATACGTCAGTATACTTTGTCATCCGTGATTGCTACATCTCTGGTTCAGCATCATCTAGTGCTGGAATTTGGTTTACTAGTCTTGGACATGGTCGTGTTGAAGAATGTGTGATTCAGGGTGGACAGTATGGAATTGAACTAGAAGATTGTGACCACATAACTGTTGTAAATAACACAATTGTTGGTTCACGAGAATATGGATTGCGTATTAGCCAAGGAGAATTTAATGATATAACTTCCAACAGGTTATTCGCGAACCATAATGGAATAGGAGTTATGAGTGCTGACAATTCTTCCATTAGGTCAAACTTAGTTTATACAAATTCTAGAATTGGTCTCGAAATTGGACCATACTCCATGTTCAATGAAATTTATTGGAATTCATTAGGGTGGAACGAAGGACCTCTTAGTTTGACTGGGGAGCGAAATGCAGAAGACAATGGCGCTAACAACACATGGTATGAAAATAGATGGAGTGACCATCTGAGCATTGTATCAGCGTTATATTACATAGATGGCACTGCTGATGCAATTGATGGACGTGCTATGACTCTTCGTGATGATGTTGAACCTTTGTTGTATTCAGATGCACCTGAAGCAATAGTGCAAGGGAATACAAGCGAAATTCTAACATGGACAGTAGTGGAGAATTTTCCGTTTTCGTACGAATTGTATCAGGATGGAGATTTAGTGAGGGGAGGATATCTGGTATGGGATAAAATAGAAACTCCTCTTAGCACACTCTCTGTTGGAGAGCATAATTACACGCTGAGTGTTCGTGATGGATATGGAAATTCAAATACCTCTACAATGATTTTGAATATTACTCAGCCATTAATTCTTGATTCCTATCTATTGGCTGGATTAGGTCTTGGGTCGATACTCCTAGTGTTGGTGATATGGGAAAAGAAATTCCACAAACCTACTTAGATAGCCAATTAAGTACAAAGAGTTACCCTAAAAAGGGGATTCTCGAATTCTTTACAATGCCATCATCTCCAATGGAGAAGGAAAAATGCAGATTGAAGACTACGAGTTCGAGGAGGAAAAGACTCTCTCGAATCTTGCAGACCTTCTTGAAGACTTAGCCAGGCAGTTACGCGAAGAAACCAATTTGGAACTGCCAATGCCAAGTCTTAGAGAGGGCAAAATTCAGATTCCAATCGGCGAACCTATAGAAACAGGAATCGAAGTTGGTATTAGAAAACACTTCGTACATGTAATGCTGTCCCTTGCTTGGACTAAACCTGAGGATAAGGGAGGTTTCGATGATTAGCGAGAGTGTGTTATCACGAATTGAAATTCTTGATAAATTAACCAAAGCCATTGAGGTTCACGAAGAGATTAGCTCATTTGTCGGTACAAGATTATGTGATCACTGTGAATCCGCTGAGGATGAGTGGGCTGTAAAAAGGGATAAAATAACTAAGCAATTGAAAAGTTTGGTAAGTAAATATGATTTTGCCAAAATGCTACCACGAAATGAACTTGGGATTGCAACTCTTTCAATATTGAATTACATTGTGAAGATTCAGCATACCTTCGCCCAATTGATTATCATGATTGATATGATACGTGGAGAGTCTGTTGGTGATGTATACATGGACTCGATGAATTCTATTTCTTCCAAGACACACGAACAACTGAAAACGCTAAAGGAACTCACAGAAAGGCAAAAAGATGATTCAGAAGGTGCTCTTGAATGTCTACAGACTGTCCTCAAGCTTGAAAGACAAATCGATGAGGATAATATTGTTATCTGCCGCCAAATCTCTGTAATAACTGAGGGTGAGGACGCAGGATATACTTGTTATATTATGAGAAAGATAGTGAGTGAATTAGAACACATATCTGACTTCATCAAGGAA
>JAEORG010000414.1 GCA_016841005.1 Candidatus Thorarchaeota archaeon
CAGTGTTGCTGTAGGCATACGTCCTCAACGTTTTAGTTATAGTCTTGTTAAAGAAGCAGGAGATGTTGTGTTAAATGTACCATCGATTGATTTACTTGAAGCAACGAAGATATGTGGTACTAAATCTGGTCGAAATCTCGACAAGTTCAAAGAAGCAAATTTGACTGCACTCGATGCGATAAAAGTGAAGTCACCTCTTATCAAAGAATGCCCAATTAATCTTGAATGTAAGACAAGCAAAATCGTCAATGTTGGAGTTCATGATTTATTCATAGCAGAAGTCGTAGCTGTTCACATGAACGAAGATGTTCTGGATGCCTCTGGGCGTCCTGATATAGATAAGATGAAACTTTTCACCTACCAGCCTATTAATGCAGAATATTGGAGTCTAGGTACAAAACTCTCATAGAATATTAATAACTTCAATCTCAAACTCATCATCCTCAAGCATTGGAGCTGGTTGGATTTGGATGATAGACCCGTCTTCTGAAGCATCAACAACGATCCAGCAGCCCATTGGAACATGTGACTCTTTGAGGAAGAGATCATAGGCTTCTCTATCATTGTATTTGACAATTACTGGTTCATAGCCAAGAATTTTGAATAAACTGCAGGCATCTCTAGCTGTTTCTAAGGTCTCCAATCTTGCAAGAATGGGAACCCACTCACTATCAATGTCTTCAGGTTTACCAGTCACTATACCGACCCACTTGAATAATGGCCATGCAGTCGGAGGAGGCATCTCATTCTTCTCAATGACAAAATACTCGCAATTTTCACCCTTGTATATTGTTGGAAAAGTGCCGCTCCTAGCTATTTTCTTACCTTCAATCTTTGCTTGCATCAATGTTTCATATGACAGCATTCTATCACCAGAGTGGTTTTAATCTCAAAATTCTCTTCCTTACGAATCCGATTGGATTCTTCAGAATTTATCGAGTCGTTTTCAGATAGGATTTCTATACAAATACAGAGAATTCTCTAACAAAATGATGATTTTCCAAGTGTAGTTTATTAATAATCCACACCGACATAGTTGTTACTATTTTGATCCTTTTGCGCTCACAATTTTGATTACATCTCGATCCTTCAACTCATGTTTTTCAGATATTCTCATATTCGTCCTCGCATCGATTGCGTGAATAAAACTCTCCATCAAATCAGTATGGATGTAACCCGCAAACTCCTTTGCAGTCGTACCTTCAGGTACTAAGAACACATCTGGGAGCACATTGCCATCCGTATCCGTCAATGATGTCGCATCATGAACCGGATATACAGTAATCAGTTTCAGAAAATCAAATACTGCAAAGTTCAATATCTTTTGCACCCCACTCCCATTATATTTCTTCAAGATGTCTTCTCTTATCTTTTCAAGCTGAGCTATCTCACCTTCTTTGAGGCTCTCTTTCTTTACAAACTCGAAATCATTATCTCCAGGAATATATTTTATCACTCCATTCTTGTCTAGATCTTTTAGAACACGTTCCGCTAGAGCGCTTACTGGAACAATCAGTGTTTCTGGAAATCGCTCCTTTAATTTCTTAAAATTCTCTTCTGCTCCGGGTCTGTCGATTTTGTTGGCTGCAATTATTATTGGCTTAGAGATTCTCTGGAGATTCATAACGAACTCTGACATCTCCTCATCAGTCCATTTGTCTGAAGTTTCCCCTTTCAATCCTGAGTTTCTTAGAGCCTTCAATATATGTCCTCTCTGAATCTTGAGACCGGATAACTTCTCTAATAACAGCTCATCCAGCTTTGCTCCTTCTGACCGTACTCTACCGGAGATTCGACGCCAATCCTTTGTTATTATTCCTGACATCCACTGAGTAATCTCTTTCTCCAGAAACTCCACATCATCAATTGGGTCGTAGGTTCCCGCGCTTACTTCTTGTCCTTCAGCATCTAGTGCGCCACTAGCATCTACAATATGAATTAAGACATCAGCCTGTCTTAAGTCGTCTAGGAACTTGTTTCCCATTCCTCTCCCCTCATGAG
>JAEORG010000415.1 GCA_016841005.1 Candidatus Thorarchaeota archaeon
TATCATGTGCCCCCATTGCTCCAACTTCTAATGCTGCTCGTCCGACTTCATATACAGAGAGGTCTGTTTTTCCATAAGTACATTGGGAACTAACAACAACGAAACAACCAAGATTTATTGCCTGACTGATACCTCCAGTAAGCGCATTCTCTTGACTAGGAAGACTTCCCTCTCCATAGCCCTCAATGACAATTCCATGATACCCAAGATCAATGATTCGATTCAATATTTTAGGAGGAATTCCTGGAAATACCTTAAGCAAGAAGACTCTGTCATCTAATCTTGTATCATATCGTGGCACCAAGTCCTCTCTTTTCTTTCTACCCTCGTAAAGAACAATCTCTCTTGCCATAACTCCCAATGGACGCGGATCCATTGTATCATACGCATCATATGTATTTGAACGAGTCTTCTTAGTTCGAGTGGGTCGATGTAATTCTCCGTTAAACACAATACAAGTTTCACCGAGGTCTGCAAATGCAGCAACTCGTATTGCATCGAGAATATTACGAGGGCCATCACTCCATGGTACTGACGCAGATATCTGAGATCCTGTAAACACAATAGGTTTACCAAAATCTTGTACCATGAAACTTACCGCGGACGCAGAATATACCATTGTATCAGTACCATGAGTGACAACAATTCCATGTAGATTTGGGAATTCTTCATTTACCTCTTTGATTGCAGTTGCAATCTCCTGCCAATGATGTGGCTGAAGATTTGCTGAGTCTATTTGAAAGAGGTCTTTGTGGATAATCTCGATATCACTCATACCTGGAAGTGTAGATAATAACTCATTGACTTTCAGTCCAGGACGCAAGGAATGTGTGCTTTCATCGATTACACTAGCAATAGTTCCTCCGGTTGCAATGATACATACTTTGGGTTTCATAGTCATAAATTGACCCTCAGAAACCGTCAAAAGAAAGAACCAATTTAACCATGTTGACGAAAAATTCGGAGCGACAAGATGTGCATGACCTCATCGTTGTTGGTGCTGGACCTGCTGGTGCAATGTGTGCGAGAAGAGCCGCTTTGAGAGGTCTTGATGTCCTCCTTCTTGAGAAATTCGAATTACCACGTGATAAGCTATGTGGAGGAGCACTTAGTCCAAGAGTCAAGACATTAGTTGATTTTGATATTTCCCCTGTTGTTGAACGCGATGTTCACTGTGCTGTGATACATGCTCCTTCCGGACGTAGAATTGATATTATTCGAGAGGATGCAAGAGGCTATCTTGTGAAAAGGAGCGCCTTTGATTATTTCTTGGTAGAGAAAGCGCAAGAGGTTGGTGTAGATGTAATTGATGGAACCAAAGTCCTTTCAGTTGAACAACTTAAGACAGGAATAAGAGTATTAACACATGGAGATTCGTTCAAAGCTCAACTCTTAGTTGGAGCAGATGGTGTCAACAGTATTGTAGCACGAAAAGTTGACATTAGGAAAAGGTGGACGCCTGACCGTGTTGCACTATGTATTGGTGCTGATATTCCCATTACTCCGAGTGAGATAAATCGAATCCTTTCAATCGATAAACCGTCTGGACGAGTAGCATTAGAGATGTATCCGTGGGCAATTGATTACGGATATGCTTGGTGTTTTCCAAAGAGTGATGAGATTAGCTTAGGACTCGGGTATAAGATGGGCAATAAAGTTCTTGATCTGCGAACTGCCTGGACGAATTTTGTTGAACGTTTCGAGAAAGAGAAGGACATCAAACTTAAGATTGCTAATAGGAGAGCATATCGAGTTCCGTTGGGCAAGTTGAACCAACGCATCACATCACGTCGCACAATGTTAGTTGGTGATGCTGCAGGACTGGTGTCACCAATAACAGGTGAAGGTATGTACTATGCTATGAGATCAGGTATACTCGCAGGTCAGATTGCATCTGAAACAGTCAAAGACAAGCAGCCTCTCCATGTTAGGGTTTACGAGCATTGGTTAAAGCAGGAAATGAAGACCGAGTTTAACGCAGCAAATTTCATTTCCTCCACTGTATACAAGTCTAGGAAAAAGATTGAGCTAGTTTGCGATTTAGCTGAGAATGATCCAATTATGCAAGATTATATGATTGATTTATCTTTAGGAACACGCTCAATCTCAGACATACGAATGGACATTACAAAGCGAATGCTGAAACATTATCCTCTCAAAGCTCTTAGATTACTACGCTAGGATGTGGAGTCTTCAATCTCAATATGACCATTATTGGATAGAGCTACTTTCATCAGGTCTCTTGCAAGGATGGTATTATCAAAGACACTCTTGGCTTCTTCCAATATCATATCTCCATTCTCATATCGTGGGCTATAATGTGTCAGAATCAGAAGACCCACTCCAGCTTCAGATGCAAGTTGAGCAGCTTGTTTTGCAGTCGAATGTCCTCGTTCAGCAGCTAACTCTGAATGCTCTTCAGTATACATGGCCTCGTGAATCAGAATATCTGCATCTTTTGCTGCACTTCGTAAATTATCACATGGTCTAGTGTCTCCTGAATATACCACTTTCAAACCCCGGTCAGCAGGCAATGACACATCGTCAGGCTTAATAACTGTACCATCTTCAAGCTCAATCGATTCACCAGATGCAAGTTTTCCCCAAAGACTACCTTTCGGAACTCCTAGCTCTTCAGCTTTCTCAGGCAGAAACTTGCCAGTAGGTTTTGTTATCGTGAACTCATAACCTACCGCAAATCCTCTATGATCGACTTCGAAAGACCTCATGGATGCAAATCCATCTGACCAGATGACCCCTTCTTCTATACCATATACAGTAGTTGGAAATGTTGTTCCTAAATTAATGGACTCCTGTTGAATTTTAACCCAAGGGATCAAGTCCTTAGGTCCATAGACTTCCAGTGGTTTAATTCGACCTAGTAGGGAGAATCGAAGAAGAATCCCAGCAAGTCCCATATTGTGGTCTGGATGTTTGTGTGTGATGAAGATAATCATTTTCCGATTAATACCATGAGATTCTATCCTCATCTGAACAGATTCTCCTGCATCCCAGAGGAGATTCCACCCTTCATACCTTAGAAGTATTGCTGGATGCCTTCGGTCTTCTGTAGGTATCGAACCACCAGAACCTAAGAAGTGAATGTCAACCATCTGATATCATCTCTCTGCGTGAAAAAGATGCAGATATGGATTGTGTCCAAAGAATCATGCTAAATCAAGTGGGATGTCCTTGCGACTTGCTTCCTTTCGGACGATTCCATAAGTTCGAACATCTACAAATGAAGAGTTGAATTGCCAGTCCTTCTTGTCATGATCATATAGTGCGTTAACAGGAAGATTGCTTGTAATCCCTCCAGCAACTTCATGTACATCAAATTCATCAACTCGGCTTTTCTCTGAATATAATACATCCAATAAATCTCGAGCAGAACCAGCAGGTAAAGCCGATGCGAAAACAATCTTCTTCTCATGTTTGTTCTCCAGATTTGTAATCATGGAAGTATACGTTAGGGGAAGTGTTGACCATGCGTGTAGAATTCCACTTGCTGCTTCTCCACTGAATACACCTATGAGGCGATCGCTCAAGGATGGAATAGTAATTTTTGGTCGTGGTTTTACAATCCCCTCTTGTACAATTTTTGCTCGCTTTCTAAATGTTGTACTCTCAGAGAGTCTTGTCTTCTGTGCGAGTTCATGAGCTGTCTGGTCAAAATCTGTTATCAGATGCTCGATTATTTTTGTTTCACTCTCTCGAAACCTGATTGGGAATCTAACCTGCCCTACTGGAAATTCTCCAAGTGTGAGTTCAGTTCCTCCGGACCGAAGGAGAAGTCGCCAGTGCAGTGGATCAAACTTGAATCTCTTTTGTAAAGAATCATAGTATGCGGTTCCGAAACGAGGTTCTCCCGCGGAGAGGAAAAAGACCTTCGTATTTTCACTTACTGACCTAAGAGACCCAATTGTTCTAAGGAACTCCTTCCTACGCTTACTTGGAATTAATCCCTTGATCATGACTTTAGGCACTGATCCATCGACAAATAGTGTACGAGTGAAGTATGGCGAAGTTATGATTCCCGAAGGGCCCTCCATGACAATGAGAATTCTATCTAGACCCAGGGCAGCAGCGTCGACCCGACCTTCTCTCCGAAGCACTGTAGATTTCTTCAGGCTATCGAGTGCACGTCTACATCGATTATATGTCAAACCGACTTCCTTCGATAACTCTGCCGTCGTTAGTTCTGGCTTTTTCAATACCCCTTCTAATGCTTTCAACTCAGTCTTAGTCAGCTTCGAAATATTATGATTCCAAATATCTCTAATTATACGCATCAGGTCTGGTTCTGTGATTACGCTTATACCACCCTTCTTAACGATGCTATTGAGTCTACGTTCTGTTGTAGTGAATATGCCGCCTCGATATGTCTGTACGATTTTTTTCAGTTCTTCAACTTGAGGACCTGGCTGGAAGATATTCAAATTCTGATTGGCTTGTAACTGTTTCAATATACTCAGAAGTGCACTGGCTGAATGTGATAATTTATTCTTGTAACCCGATTGTGAAGAATCAGCCATTTCTTTTTGCACTTCCTCGACGGTTGTCACAGCCTCAGACACCTCAAAATGGTTAGTAATACTACTTTCTCGTCCTGAAAATTGAATATATTTGCCACTCATTTTTGATAAGTTCAATACTGTAGCTTATACTGGTTCAGACTTGTTCCACAGACCATCGAAATATGAACTGGCCATTGCAGCGAACACTGGGGCACTTGAATATACACCGAGGAAACTGTTCTCATCGCCACCGCCCGCTAACATGATCAGTGTTTCCTTCCTATCTATCACAATTCCTGCTCCATACGCTGGGCGACATCGAATTTCTATATTTTCGGGGATCATATCCTTCAGGTCTTCTGGCACTTCCGAAGTAAGAACTTGGATTTTGGGAACGCGATGGCGTAAGACAGATTCTATTATCTCTGTCACATCTTCAGTATCCTCGTCCTCTGCAATAACAGACATGTCAAGACTTGGCAAGTTTAGCAAAATTTCCTCTCTTGCAGCTTCCAACATCTCCAGTGCTTTAGCTAGAATATTCGGTCTACCATATAGAAGCCAGACATCTCTAGTAGTTGCTGTGGTTTCTTGCTCATATCGAGATTGGAGCTCATCAACCACAACTTTACTGGCTTTCTCGATTTTTTCCTCCAAAGCAAGCTTGACCAATCGAACTATTTCCTTTGGGGACTTTCCCACATATATGGTTGGCCTACCGCGTTGAATCTGGATGAACCCCTTTTCCTCAAGACGGCCCAAAACATCATAGACTCTTGAGAATGGAACACCTGATTTTGAGCTGATATCAGATGCAGTCATCTGCCCTCCATCAACAAGGGCGACATAGGCTTGCACCTCATATTCAGTAAGGCCCAGTTCCTTTAGTGCTTTGAGAGTTCCCTCGCTGATTACCATAAGAACACCACCCCGTTCAGTGGTAAATTTCTTCTTAAGGCTTACTTAAATTCTGAAGTATACCATTCAAGGAATGACCTAAACGCTTTACTTCTGTGAGAGATAGCAATCTTTTCCTCAAAAGTAAGCTGAGCATAAGTTCTTGTTTCCCCTTCAGGGATGAAGATTGGATCATATCCAAATCCTTCCTGACCTGCTTCTTCTTCCGCAATTGATCCTTCCATAATCCCCTTGAATGTGGCCAAGGTTTCTCCATCTGAGAAACCTACTGCAGTCACAAATCTCGCTTCTCTATCTTTGACACCATCCATCAACTTGAGAATGCCCCCTCTTCCCAGAGTCTTTAGAACAAAAGCAGCATATGACATTGGAAATCCGTCCAGTGCATCGATATACAGACCCGTATCATCAAGTACTACACGAGTCTTTGATTCATAATATGCAACTTTTGCAGCCTCAAGAGCGACTCGCTCTACATCATTTGAACGGATTTCTAGTTTAGAGAGGTTAGTCGTTTCAAAGTCTACTCCATACTCCTCAAAGAGTGGCCTTAGTTCTCGGAGCTTGTGTTCGTTTTGAGTGACGAGGATGAGTTTGGTATCTTCTGTTTGCATTTTATGAGACCCATCAATGAGATGTAGGTCAACCTTTCTTATGGTTATCTACTGGGAAGTGTGTTGTAGTAAGGCTTGAAGTATCTCTGGAACTTTCTCAGTTGGAAAGCTGTGTCCCATTCCCTCGATTGTTTGGAATTTTGCACCAGGAATGCTATTCGCAGTGTCTTTTCCTCCAGCAATTGGAACCAGTGGGTCCACATTACCGTGAAGGACAAGGGTCGGTATCTTTACTTTTTGTAAGTCCGCACTACGACTACCAGATGTAAGTATCGCTCCTAATTGCCGTGCGAATCCCTGGGGATTATAGTTTCTATCATAAGCACGGTCTGCTAAATTACGGACGTAATCCTCATCTATCTGATATGTAGGACCATGTAAAATCTTAGCTGCTGCTACCTGATTATTGATGTAGTCTGTCTTGTTGGACACAGGCGGTGTCAGAAGAACTGACATTGCCTCAGGTGTAGGCTGTGGTAGTTCTGGATTCCCGGTTGAAGACATAATTGAAGTAAGAGTTCGTACTCTCTCAGGATACTCAATCGCTATTGTCTGGGCAATCATACCTCCCATTGAGACTCCTACTACGTCAGCTGATTTGATTCCCAACACGTCCAGCAGACCAACTGCATCAGCAGCCATATCCTTTAGTTTGTATGGTGTTTCCGTAGGTTTTCCCTGTATTAGTGAACCAATGTCAGGAACCCCTGCATCATCAAATTTCGTTGACAAACCAACATCTCGATTATCAAAACGAATCACGTATCGACCCTGTGATGCTATCACTTTGCAGAATTCATCATCCCATCGAATCATCTGTGCACCTAATCCCATGACGAGTAGCATTGGTCGTGATGATGGATCTCCAAATGTATCATAGGCAATTTCAACTTCGCCTACTTTGGCCATTTTTTCTCCACTATACGGAATATCTGTCATTGATCAGTATCTCCTATAATACCTAAAACTACCTGCCACTCATGCCCTATCTATCTTTCCACTTATGGAAAGAAGTGTTCAGAACCCTCCAGTCCAATTCCTTGGCCATGATGTATTGTACGAGGCGTTGGTGATTGCACAGTCCCCAACCCTGCAAAGACAAAGAGTGCGATGAGGTTGGCTAGTGCAGTTGAAACCCAACCAATCTGGGGATAGAAGAACAAGAAGATGCCTCCAATGAGAAAGAAGAATCCTGCGACCTTGGCGTAGGTATTGTCTGAAGACTTGAACATGATGACAGCCAGAAATATCAGATATGACCCGATGAGGCGATTTCTAAAAATGGAGATGGACAGGAGCAGTTCTATCGCCCTCCATGATGCAAATGGATCAGTTGTTACTGCAGCATAGTTTATCCAATAGACACGTACTATCTCAAGGAATGTTCCAATGAAACCAAGGAGAAATGTGATGATATGAACACTCTCCCTTGTTCTCTCATTGATCTTAACGATACCAATCCCTTGCAGACTCAGCCACAGGGCACAGATGAATGACTCAGATAGCAGGATGGGATAGGCAACGAAACCTGGAAGATTTATGATATAGATGGACAGTAGAGGTGCGAACACTCCTAGTGCGCTCCCGATCACACCAAAGAAGTTCTGTTCAGAGAAATAACCCGCTCCTGACATCCCTATCATCCTGAAATGGGGTTTTCTGCTATATATGATATGCGAACCTCGTTGGCATTGGTGAGAGAGTCATCGCCTGAGTTTCTTGACATCCAGAAAGATGTGATGAACATGGTCAGAAAGATGATGTCTTCGTGATAGTCCCCAGTACTCCTTCATGTTCTCAATAGCATCTAGCCATTGTTTGTTAGTTGTAGGACCCTTCTTTTCATAATCATTGATAAAGCACAGAAAAAGTAGTTCGGCAGGTAAATCATTCACTACTCTCAGCAGGTAAAGATGTGCTAGTCGATTAGCGTATTGGTAGTACATGTCAGACCAATCCACATCTTTACTAACGCCTAAGTATTGTTTCACTTCAAGAAGGCTATTCTGGATCAGATTAATCGATTTTAGTGATTTTGCTTTTGATGTGGAAATCATCTCTGGAATGTGCGCCTTTGCTTCAACCAACAGTAACCTTCCATTGGAGGTCTTTCCCAAAGCATCCCAGTGAGGTCCTCCTCTTGGCCAAAAGTCTGACAGCTTTCGTCTGTTCAACTTTACTCCGAGTCGTTTTATGAATCCCTGATCATAGTATTCATGATATTTCTCGACAACTATGGGTGAGAGCCACTCGATCTCTTCACTGAGTTCAAGATCGAGTTCACGACTGACAAGGTTGTTGAGCAAATCCTTCCTCTCATTCACTGCTACTTGGAGCCACATCTGGCTACCACTCCTGGTCTTCGTCATGGGATACACCTCCCAGTTGTGTTCCGCGCATCCACTTATAGATATACAGAAGAAGATAGGCGGATTCGCTTCGATGAGAGCCGTTCTCTCGTTTCTTTCTATGGCTCTCAGAACTGAACTTTCATTCCTGCTTTACGTAGGATAATACTTCCTTCATGACCTTGTATGATTCACGCGTCTTGTTGTAATCAAACATCCCTGTAGCATTCCAAATTATCATATGGTCAAGTCCACATTTGCGGTATTCCTCAAATTTCTTAATCATAGTCTCAGCATCACCATGCATATAGAAGCGCCTCAACACCTCAATTGGAACTTGATCTATTGCATTAAGCGCGGTTTCTCGATCATATCGCATTGGAATGTAATCTCGCAATCCGTGAAATGTAGGTCCATACGGATGTTCAAATCCCAGACGTTTCCAAACATCTGCTTCTGCGAGTAATGCAAAAGCCTTGGCAATAGGGGTTTGCATAATGCGTTCACACTCATTTACATCAGGATCCAGAATTGCCCAGTTCCATAGTGCTGCTGTAAATGGTCCCGTCTTATCAAGTCGTTTTCTATGCTTCTGGATTTCATTTAATCTCTCAGCATATTCTCCTGGTGGTAAAATGGTTGGTATCCATCCATCCCCGTATTCCGCAGCAATCTCCAACATCTTCGGTCCCATAGCTGCTATCCAGATAGGTGGCAGTGAGTCTTGAACTGCAGGGCCCAGAGATAAAACTGCATCTTTGAGTTTCCAGTATTTACCATCAAAGTTGAAAGGTTCATGAGTACTCCACGCCTCGCGGATAATTTGAAGGGCTTCTCTGAGCTTTCCCACCTGTCCAGAGTATTTCAGACCATAAGGCTCGACATTCTCAATCTCGCCTGCACCAATACCAAGAACTGCTCGTCCTCCACTAATGTGGTCAAGGGTAAGAAATGTCTGAGCAATGAGAATAGGGTGCCGTCTCAATGGCTCAGTTACAGATGATATTAGCTGGACATTTTCTGTGACCACTGCACATGCCGCCATAATTGCACTGAGCTCAAAGTATGTATGTGGTGATTGTTGGAAATGAGCCAGCGGAGTAATGTCTGGTGTCCAAATGCTTTCAGGTAAAAATCCTGCAAAGTGATCCGGAAATGACATACTGTCATAGCCCAAGCTATCAATTGTCTTTGCATTCTTCTGTACGTTCTCCCAAGGAGGTAAGAAGGGTCCTGGCGCCCCAATCTTAAGGTCATGGATGTCAGTCATTATTCACACACCTCTGCAAAGTGCACCAATGACTTCTTGACCGTATTAAAGTCTTTGATTGAAAGCCATTCGTCAATTCCATGGAAGTTACTGTCATCCGCAATTGTACCAATGCAAGCAGTTGGTATATTGTGAGTAGTAAAATAATATCCATCATTTCCTCCAAGGTCCGCACACATAGGAAGGTCTTCACCAGTAACGCTCTTTACAACTTCATAGAAGGTCTGGATATACTGATTCTCAGGGTCTGAGCCCCATCCAGCATGTTTTGTAATAAAATCAAGAGTTGCTTCAACCCCAGTTTCATCCTTTGCATTGTCAAAAAAGGTCTGAATGCTATTTGCAACGTCTTCAACTGATTCTTCTGGAATAGTTCGTGTATCAAATGAAATAGCAGCTGTTCCAGGAATCGTATTTGTTTTACTGCCTGCCTTGTACACCGTCATTGAGAATCTCCCCCACAATGTTTGCTGTGGGGATCCGGGAGGTGCTGGAAACTCAGAAGTCACTTTCCTACGAACATCTACAAAGTCCAGCATGACCTGCATCAGTGGTATTGAGAGATGGATTGCGTTTGGGAACTTGAATGGATATCCCGCATGACCTTGAGTTCCTCTTACCGTCATTGTTCCTGAAACGACACCACTAGCTCCAATACTTACATACTCTAGACCTGAGTCTACAACTATGGCAAAATCCCCACGTATCTTTGGAGGTCCGTTCATTAGGTAGTCAATTCCCCAAACTCCACCTATCTCCTCATTTGGGCTTATCAGAATCTTGAGATTCACTTTAGATGAACCTTTATCGACAAGCTCTTTTGCGGCAGCTACTGCTGCTACCACATTCCCTTTGTTGTCGGTGACACCTCGTCCATAGATCTTGCCACCTTCCTCCGTTGTAACAAATGGGGGGTGTGTCCACTCCTCAACATCACCTGCTGGTACAACATCATAGTGTGTACAGAGGAGAACCGTCTTCTCTGCTCCTACATCAAGTGTAGCAACTACGTTAGGTTGAGGTATCCCATCATGGTTTGAATCAAAGATTTCAACCTGTAATCCTGCGTCCTCGCAGTATTTTTCGATAATCTGAGCACACTCAGAATAGTTCTTCTTTTCATCGCTATTAGTATCAAGTTTCACGATGTCCCTTAGGAAATCCTTCTCCCATTGGTCCATTCTCATTCATCTCCCAGAAGTTGCAAGAACAACATGTACATCCGACTGATTAGTATATCGAACAATTATTTCTGACATGTCTGGCAGTAGTTTGTCTTGAACCGATTGGAGGTAACTTCTGAAACTCTGTTACCGCATAATGGACAAATACCCTTGTGCTTTCCATGAATCATCAGAAAATCTCGTTTCTCCAGTGCAATCTCGTTTAATGGTCGTTTCATGAGAATATCTTTGAATTTGGTGAGCACCTTTCTCATGGACAAGTATAGTTTCTCAATCTCATCATCAGTCAGACTGGATCTACGACGAAAAGGTAGAATTCCTGCAAAGAGAAGGACTTCATCTGCATATGCATTACCAATCCCTTTGACAAATTTCTGATTACGAAGCACGTTTTTAATTTGGCCATTGTGGCGCTTCAGTCGTTTCTTGAATATTTCCAAAGTCAGATTTTCATCAAGTGCGGATGGACCTCTTTCAGAAAAATCTGCAACTAGTAAATAATCTCTATTTCTTACTAGGTATACTCTCCCCATTTTCTTCCTATCACTATACCATAGTGACTTACCATCAAGAAAAATCGAAATGGAGTCTTCTTTTATTGCTCGTCGTGGTATGTTTGCTACTCTGATTTTTCCTGTAAGCATGGGATTGATAATTATCTCATATGAATCAGATAATGTCGCAATGAGGAACTTACCATCTGCTCGGAATGATTCGAAACGCTGCCCAGGAAGTAGATTTTCGAAATCCTCTACCGTTGTACCATACAAGATGATGTGATTATATACCTTTGAACCAGTAATCTCTAATCCAACAAGTGTCTGATTAAGTTTAGTTGCTATAGTTTCAAGTTCCGGTAGTTCTGGCAAAGGTGTTCCTCCCTATTGTGTTCAAACTCTCTTAGTACTTTATCGGACGTTCATTTATACATAATATTTGATTTACGAAATCTTGGAGAGTATGATTATGGTCACGGTATATCACATTCAGAAAGGTAACCTCGTGAAGATGAAAGACCCTGGTGCGTTTGGAAGAGGAGATTGCTATTTGGTCGATGCTTTTCCCAAACTCTACATCTGGGTTGGACCCAACAGTTCTGTCGATGAGAAATTCCTTGCAGCTGCGGAAGCAGTATTCAAAGACACTGCAATGCAAGGCCATGCAGATATTGATCATATTGATGGTGGACAGGAACCTGATGCGTTTAAAGCACTCTTTGATGATTTCAGACTGACTGATGAAGATACAGAGGGAATTCTCAAGAAAGTCAGGTTGGAAACCCATGAATACAAGCTGTGGAGAGTACATCATGAGAAGGACGACACATACTTCGCAGAAGTACCAGTTTCTCGTGACTCGTTAAAGACTGATGATGTATTTGTTTTGGATACTTGGGAGAATATTTACGTTTGGCGTGGTGCAGGTGCATCTGCAAGAGAGAAATTTGATGGCACTATGATTGCACGTAGATACGATGCTGAACGAGTTGGTGTTCAAGAGATTGAACTCATCGAAGAAGGCGAAGAACCTGAGGAATTCTTGAAATCTTTTGAGTGATTCATACCAATCTAAAATGTCCCCGTTTGGGCTCATATACGAGCCCATCATTTTTCATTTTATCAAGTGCTAAAGTGACTTCATGTTTCTTGATTCCTGATTCTTCGATTATCTCATCTATTGTTGGTCCAAAACTTCCTTTCTTTCCAGTATCTAGCCTTTGCAGAGCGCGTACAACTTTTGTGTTGTATCTATCAAGTCTTGTTTCCTCTCCCCACCGCTTCTCAGATTTGTCTTTGACTTCAGTGATTTCTATGAATTCCTTTAGTGCTGGTTCGAGAGCTTTATCCCATGCCTTCTTCAAATCCTTTGCAGTGACCTTTTCCTTCCAATATGCTCTTGCTGATGCCCTGGCCAATTTGATTGCGCTAAGAGGTCTTCCCATATCATTTGCATCAAGAATCATTCCCCTTGTTATGGATTCGTCTGCAAGTCCATAACTTGAACGCAATACCTCAAGCCGTTCCTGTATATGCTTCTGAGCTGAGGTGATACTCCGCTGACTCACTTTGGGAGTAAGTAGTTGGTAAGTTATTGCAGCCTTAATAACAGGTAGCCGTAATTCTGTCGCCGACCTGGTTTCAATCCAGAAATCTTCGGTTGCTAGTGCAAGGGGAACATCTGGCAGTGTTGCAGTTGATTCTTCTGTCAAAGCTGCGAGTGATACTTCCCTATAACCAGATGGATCTCTTCGATTCAAGCAAAGTGTCTGCATCTGAGATTTTCCTATTGAACCTGTTTCCATCCTCCACAATCCAGGTGTGTCTACCCTTACTCCCCGAACATTTCTGGTCTTCTTGGGTGTGTGCATTGAAGGAGGAAGGACATCCTTCATGAATCGGACGAGCCGTTTCACTTGTTTCTGTGAAGCTATAGCTTGAATTCCAGCTGTTAGTCCTCCAATTGTTCCCAATGTTGGAGGGCTTGACACATACAATTGTGAGAAGACGCGTTTGCTCGCTTCAGCCATACCAACATTTTCGAATAGCATCCTTGAAAGGGTACGAAACGAGGGGGGCCTGGATACCATTGATGTGATATCGTGAGGTATGGTGTCAAATTCTTCGGCATGAATTGCTCGGACATTTATCTGACGCCGTTCAAGTAAGAGGGGTACAAGAATGTTGGAGCCTATGATTTCAATGTATGAACCATCAGGTGGAACAGGGACACTAGTGTCAAAATAGACAAACTGTCCTTCAAGCATCCATGGGCTAGGGGAAATTAAAACCAGTGAGGGATCATCAGTGTATTTCACAAATCCACGAAATCTACTTCTCGTTGATGAAACTCTATCATGAAATTGATTCTGAAGTTGCAATTCCCATGCAGTCAATTCTGCCCCGAATTGGCGATCGAAAACATCTACAGATGCAACTGTATCGTAAAGTCTGTCTACTTTTGATCCATATTTCTGAAGTAGTTCTTCAACATCCATCTAGATACTCACCAAAACACAACTACATACCTAACTTTCAGTATCTTCCTTTTCTACATATCCTCCACTGAAGTGCTAAGCGCCAAATCTACATCAAATCTGAAGGGTCAACACCACGCGAGGTTGCTTTTTGGGTCATCCAATCCATGATATTCTCTGGTGGTTCTTTTGTACCACCTTCTCTTAGAACAAGTTGTAGGGCTCCCTCTGGGCAAGTCACTGCGCAAACACCACAACCAATGCATCTTTCTTTATCAATTGCTATGATATCTTCTGGTATTGAGAGGGCATCAAACTGACATCGCTCAATGCAAGTTTCACATCCACTACAGAGATCCTCCTCAACTGATATGATATAATCTGACTTCACAAATGCATGGGGTTGATTAGATTCTGCAACTCCTCGCAGAACATTACAACAGCATGTACAGCAATTGCAAATGTAAAAGTGCCCCTCTTTCACATTCATTGTACAGTGGACCAAACCTGCATCTTCAGCCTCTTTCAATTTATCAAGAGCTTCTTCTCTAGTTAGTTTGATGCTAAGTTCGTCTTCATCTAGTGAATTTTCCTTCTTACCCAGACTTATGCACACAGTTTCTGGATAGCTGCAAGGATTATCTAACAAATTCTGTTCCTTCTTGCAAATACATTCCCTTACTCCCCACGACTTTGAATTATTGATCAGGTTTTCAGCAATCTGATACGGTTTGATTTCAAGCTCTGCCTTTATTGATTTGTTAACTGGAATGACCCTCATTATCGCAGGTTCTGTGTCAAAAAGTCCCTCTCCCTTGCCTTTGAGAAAATAATCTTGAGTGAGTTGTGCAAATTCCTTATCCGCTCTACCTACCTGCTCTTCCCATATTCCGACTGCAAAAGGAATCAAACAATATCTTCTACCCGTGCTTGAATTCCATGCCCTAATCTGACCTTTCTTTGCCATTGGTTCTAGGAGCTTCATAAGATATTCAGGATCTTCCTCTAAGCGCTCCGACATCTCTTCAATAGTTTCACCGCGAAGCTTCATTCTGCTAGCAAGGTCTGCCTCCTCTTCAGAGTATATCCACTTCAGTAGTTTGATGTGACTTCCATCATCAACCGGAGTAAAACCATTTGGTATTGTGTTAAGAACTTCAGCAAGTCTTTCCCATGCACTATCACTCATATGAAGAACACTCCAATAATAGAGTAGTCGCAATAGGTATATCCCACATATAATAGCTTGGGCCGTTACGATGGACAGCTAAGAACAATCCCAAGAGGTTCAAGTTCAACATTCACAAGTTGAACCACTTTTTCGCAGGATTTACCCTGTCCCAGAAACACGTGGGCCATGATCATTTGAAATGGTGGGAGGAAGAGCAATTCACTGGATTTTAGAATTCCTCTAAATATCTCTCCTACCTTATCATCAACCAAATAGGTCTCGAGTCTCTTAAGTGTGGTTTGATTCTCCCAGAGAAGTCGTGAAATCTTCTCCAAGAATTCCTTTTTCGGAACTTTTGCTGAATCTCCAAAATAGGTCGTAACATTCTCTTCAAACCACACGCGGAGTCTATCAACTGTGACATCAGGTACTATTATTGGATCTTCTTCATCTCTCTCAAGCACACGAACGTATCCTCTTTTCTCAGCTGCAAGGATAAAATCAGCTAGAGTAGGATACCCTAGTGAATTGAAATCTAATTTCTCCTTCTCCAGTTGGTCCTTGAGATTAATTAGAGTTGGTTGTTCACCCTCATCCACACTGTTTTCTACAACTTGGCAGAGAGTCCTGAACGCATCTTTTGCTTCTTCAGTCAATTTTAACCGTTCAGAGGTAATCTCCTCAGGGACAGTAAGGATTGTTCCTGGTAGGTCTCCCTCTCTCTTGATAAATTCCTCATACTCCGCCCAATCCAGAAACTCATTCCAATTTCTAAAACCGATGATACGTTCATTAAAGGTAGGATTTAGTGCTTTCATGACATGTTTGACATGTCCTACTCCTGGTTTATTTCCAGTTTCTTCAATTGCAGATATTGCTTCTTGTAATCTTATCGCAGCTATCTCACGCATCTCTTCGATACTCCCCATCATCTTCTCACAGTCTTCAGGACTCGAACACGGTAGGGAAGAAGTCCTGAAGGAGAAGATATCGGTATACTCAGTAGCAATATCAGTCAATTCTGA
>JAEORG010000047.1 GCA_016841005.1 Candidatus Thorarchaeota archaeon
AAGTTGATATCTATGGAGTAGAAGCTGCTTCTGCTGCATCTATGAAGGCATCCTTGGAATCTGGTAAGATTGTAAATGTGACTGGAATGGATACTTCATGTGACGGTATAGCTGTAAAGAAACCTGGGAAGATTACATATCGGATTGCAAAGGACTTGCTCAAGGGTGTTGTTACTGTAGAAGAACTTGAAGTCACTCGCACTCTCTTTCTACTCCTTGAACGAGCAAAGATCGTTGTTGAACCTGCAGGGTGCGTTGGTCTTTCAGCTTTTCAATATGGGAAGATAGATGTCAAAGGAAAAACAGCAGTTGCAGTTCTATCAGGTGGAAACATCGATATGTCATTCATGTCTAAAGTTGTAGAGAAAGAACTCTTCAGAATCGGACATTCAATTCGAGTAAAAGGTTCTATACTGGATAGAGTTGGAAGTCTAAACAAAGTTCTGAAGCTCGTCGCAGAATCTGGCGTGAGTATCATTGAACTCAATCAAGACCGGTTTGATCCTGATATACCTCCGAACAGAGCTGAACTCGAAATGATACTGGAAGTTCCTGATGAGAAAGCTGTAACTACCATGTTGAAACTGCTGGAGAAAGCAGGCCTTCATTTCTCAATCTATGAAGACTAGATCATCATGTGAACTGAGTCTAATAGATTATAGGTAGACTTGAGATCGCGACTAGAGATAGAATAAAGGCACTCAAAATTATGGCAGGCCATGTATTCTGGAATTCTAGTGCTGTCCATGCAGTTATCACGGTAGTAAGTAATTGAACGACAAGAAAGAGTAACAGCAAGAGTCCCAACAAGACCATCTTTCCAGCTATCAATCCAAGTGCAGTTGTGCCGAAGACAACAACAACAGCAAGAACGCCTGCTACAGCAAATTTCAAAATGAACGCAAAGATTGTGGATTTGATATTTCCAATTAATGTTCCACTCCAACTTCTCTTGCTGAGGAGTAGTCCTCTAAGCCAAGCTGCGTCAACGATAAGATAGGGAATGGCTAAGATTGCGATAATGATTGTATTGATCCCACGAATTCCTACAGGCCATTTGATTAATGCAATGACAATCCATGGTTGCATAGCTTCGGGTAAACCGCACAATGACAACCAGAACATGAGCCAAACGATGCAGATGAATGCAATTAAGAAACCCTTCAGAATATCAATTACATGGATCCGCAACGATAGTTTCTGAATCCCAATCGATTCGAATGATCTCATTGTTTGTTCTTTCCCCATTAGAAAATACATTCCGATGATTGTAGAAATTGATGTTAGGATAAAGAATAGAACAAGCCCGACAGCAAACATCGACTTCGGCCATGCCACTCCTATGTTTTCTAGGTGGAATCCACTCGCTGATGTGATTGTATATATTGTAATCATGATTGCTCCAAATATAGAACTGATTGCAAACGATTTCCTAACGCTAAAAGCTTGGGTTTCATTTTCTATCTTACGAGGTCTCTTTCCTTCAGGAATGAACTCATAGGCTAACATCATCAGTGGGAAGAGGGACAACAATAGGAAGAAGGATCCAGTAAATGTAGCAATTGTCTTACTGAAGTAGATCTGACTCGCTGGATCGAGAGTATGGATTAGTTGTCCTTCACCCTGAACGGTTTGAATTAACCACTCTGTAGCTTCTTTCACAACCGTACCATCAACTGCTTCGAAGACATGGTCAGTTGGAGCTAAAGCAAGTCGATAAGCTGTCTGATTGACAATCGATCCATATGTGATATCTGGAACTGCTGATTCATTACCTGTCGCAATGCGTATTGCTTCTAAAGCATCATCCTCTGAAATCATCTCATCATACATACCAACTGCGATGAGGAGATTACCTGGAAAATCGAGATACTCTCCCAAACTCATCTGTCCAACATCTCCAACAGCTGCATATCCAATAGGGGCTATTGGAAAGTCCTTGAGTTCAATTGCAACACGAAATCCTAACGAGTGTGATACAACACCATAGCTCTCATTGTCAATGTTTGGCCAATTCTGTTGGACATAACGCACTGCTGCATATGCATCTTCAGCCATTGTTTCAGTATCCGTAATGTCATATGGTAATGGAGAATCTCCATGTCCTGCAAGGTCAACAGAAACCACAGTGAAGTTACGCCGTGCTAATTCGATATTGAATGCATACATTCCTTCCTTTGATCCTGCAAGTCCATGTAGAGTTAGGACTATAGGCATAGGATCAAGGTGTCCACCTAGTCTTGGCGAGTATACAAGGAAGTCGACTGGTCTACCAGGTTCGCGTTCGATAGTGAACCTTTCTACAGTGATTTCTCCGAGACCTCGATCTACCGCCCATGAGAGGTAGAATGAGGAGAGAAATAGAATAGTCATTATAAAGATTGTAAAGTAGAGAGGCTCCCTCTTCATGATACTCACCATATTCGATATTCCTTTCGTATCGAGGTGTGACTTAAGGGTGACGATTAACTTAGGTTTTGGGACGGTTAAGACTTCATTTATTGTCATGGGAATAAGGATAGAAGATGACAAACCGTTGATTAGATATATCATAGAAAATGAAGAATTAATTTGAATCACTATTGTTGATTATCTCAATTATCTGACCAGATTCTGATGGATGAGTGTCGATTCGATTCAGAAGTGCTTGCCTTATTCTATTTTCTTTAACTATCCACATTTTCTTGGATATCGTGAAAAGAATACTCCCTGCATTCTGGCAGGTTTCGATAACCTCTCCAAATGCCTCTAAGATTGTGGGATTTCGTGAAAGTTCTTTTGACTTCTCAATGTAATGTATGAACTGCTCCGTTTCTTTGCCAGTTCTTATTTTGTTAGCTAATATGGTTGCCATCTCATCAATCAGTGTTAGATAAACAGTAGATTGACCTAAATCTATGAAACTTCCTTTAGTATCTATAATCCAAAGGCTCCCCCTAGTTTTTATGAAATTAACAATTTCTTGCAATCTACTTAAGATTGTGGTTTCTATCTCTTTGTTTGTAGCAAGAACTTCCGAGGTCAATACATAATTTAAGAATTTTAGAAATTTCTCTGACATAGATTTTGAAGTCAGTTCATTGATTACCGCATTATATAGATCTAAATCACCCTTTAGACAATTAAGATACCAGTAGAAGTATGAGGTAGTTTCTAGATTGACAAGTCCATCTATGATTATTGACTTAAAATCCTCATCAGTGACAAGATATTCAATGGTATAAATTTCTTCAAAGATTTCAGGATGTACCTTAAGAGTTTCAAGAATTAGATTTCTTTTTGATAGGATGGCCTGTTTTATTTTCTTTTCATGTATCAAGTTGTCATATCGCGCTATGTTTGAGATTATGTTTATAGTCCATTCTTCATTTTTGATATTCTCTGAAATCGTTGGAATTCTCTCTTTGATTGCTTTTCGAATAATCTCATTATTTGCCAAGACAGGTATATCGGATATTGTGTAGATCAAATCTGAAGGTCTTGTCAAATTCATGATACATTTGGCTAATGCCTCTTGGAAAGCATCGCTCCTAGTAATATGTGGCGCATTACGAAGTGCTTCATAAAGAATGTAATAGTCGGATGTGTCTGCAACACCAATCAATATGTCGAGTATCAAATTTCCATCTTGAGATGCTGCCTCAAGACTCGCAACTAATTTCTTAATTGAGTATTCGATGTGACTCACAATAACTCCCAATATATTAGGCTGTCTTACTGTAATTAATCTTAGGGAGTTCTTGCTTGATCTTCCAAAGGTGAAGTTTTGGCGTCTGAATTCGACATTCGAATTTTTCTTAGTATTTGATGCCAAGTTTCTTGGAGAGCTTATCGAGCATGTCCTTGACCATTGCTGCGAGGTCGTATTCAGGTTCCCAGCCCCATTCCTCTCGAGCAACACTATCATCGAGTGATGCAGGCCAGGATTCCGCAATTGCTTGCCTGAAGTCAGGTTCGTAGGTTATTTCGAATTCAGGAATGTGCTTCTTGATCTCTGCTGCAATCTCTTCTGGAGCAAAAGACATAGCAGTGATGTTGTAGCTTCGATGTACAAGTTTTTCAACTGGAGCCTCGATGAGGTCCATCGTACACTTCAAACAATCAGGCATGTACATCATAGGCAAGTATGTGCCTTTGTCAAGAAATGATGTGTATTTCTTGTTCTTGAGTGCTTCATAGAAGATTTCAACTGCGTAGTCTGTTGTGCCGCCACCTGGTAGTGCTTCAGCACTAATGATGCCGGGATATCGAAGTGAGCGAAAATCTACACCGTACCTCTTTGTATAGTACTCGCCCCATAATTCTATGAAAACTTTCGATACTCCATATGCACTTGTTGGTCTCATGATGACATCATTAGGAGTATTCTCTCTAGGAGTAGAAGGTCCAAATGCTGCAATTGAACTCGGAATCATTACCTGGTCCAATTTGAGTATTCGTGCAGCTTCGAGAATATTGTAAGCTCCCTCAACATTAGTTCGATAAGCAAGTTGGGGATTTTGTTCACCTACGCCAGAAAGAACAGAGGCGTTATGTATGATAATATCAATGTCATTATCTACAAGCATTGAATGGATTTGATTTGGATCAAGAATATCGAGATGAAGATACGGACCATCTTTTGTAAGAATCTCAGGAGGCTTTTTTCGTCCTGATGCTATGACATTCTTACCACCGTATTTTTTTCGCAGAGCACCTATTAACTCTGTGCCAATTTGACCATATGATCCAGTCACTAAGAATCGTGTCATTGTTGTTCAATCCATGCCACTTGATTAGGCTCACGCCGCAATTTACTCAGTTTTAAGTCTTCTTTTTGTAACTGCTAATTAACGCTGCTCCAATCTGTTCTCTTTTATTATATCAATTAAGAGATTCACCTACTGTCTTTATTTGAAATAGGTGAATGGTACGGTGAAAAGACAACTAAAACATGGTACATCCGTTGTATTTGGTTTTGTGATTACAGTATTACTGCTTGCAGGAATCTTTCTCCCTACTACACATGCAACATTTTCTGTGGCTGAATCTTCATCATATTCAACCTTTTTTGGTGGTTCTATGGGTGAAGATGCAACAAAGGTCACGTTTGATAATGAAGGGAATACTATCCTGATTGGTCAGACACCTTCTGAGGACTTACCAATTACTGATAATGCCTTTCAATCTGAATATGCTGGTGGTGGATGGGATGGATATGTAGCAAAGTTCAGCCCATCTGGAGACCTCCTGTATTCCTCGTACTTAGGTGGTGATCAGTATGAACATGTCACTACTGTTCGAGTCGATGCTCAGAATAATATCATCCTTGCAGGTACGACTGGGAGTACAGACTTTCCTGTTACACCTGATGCATACCAATCCACAAAATCAGATTCTCTAGATGGTTTTATCATGAAGGTAGCTGAAAATGGGACATTAATCTATAGTACCTATTTTGGAGGTACTGGAGAGGATTGGATATATGGTATGGAATTTGATGCAAGTGGTAACTATATGTTCGCAGGATCTACAGGTTCATCTGGACTTGCAACTTCTGGAGTGATAGGTACATCAATTGCAGGAGGAGTCATAGATGGATTCATTGCGAAACTCAGTGCCGAAGGTTCTACAAAATTGATGTTCTCCTATATCGGGGGAAATGGAGTTGATCGAATTCCACTTATGAAAATTGATAGCAATTTCAATTATGTCATTGTTGGATTTATTCAATCTACTGACTTTCCGGTAACAGGAAATGCATTTCAATCTGTAGCATCTGCTCAAGGCGATGCAATTCTTGCTAAGGTGTCCGGCGATGGAACGGATTTGATGTATTCGACCTATATCGGAGGTAATGACGATGACACTGGCCTCAGCGTTGCGTTAGACTCTCAGGATAATATGATAATCTCAGGATACACAGAATCTGATGATCTCGCGGTTGTGAATGCCATTCAACCAACATTTGGTGGAGGAGCTGCAGATATTTACATTGCAAAGTTCAACAATACAGGTTCTATCCAATTCCTAACATATCTAGGTGGAAACGAGACTGATTATGCCTGGGAAGTAATTACCGATCCTGATGACAATATCATTGTTGGAGGAAGAACATCATCAATTAACTACCCTGTACATGATGGTCTCAATGATACTCATTCTGGTTCATTTGATGGAGTTGTTACCAAGCTCTCTCCAGATGGTCAGACAAATATTGTTTCATCATTTGTAGGTGGAAGTGATTCGGATATCGGTGAAGGATTAGCTGTTGATGATGCAGGAAATGTAGTGTTGACAGGGAGAACTGTTTCTTCTGATTTTCCTCTAACTGCTGGTGCATACCAGACAGAGATTGCTGGGTCCTCAGATGCATTTGTATGCCACATTGCCTTTGGCCTACCAACAACGACTCCAAGCAATACAACAACAACAGATGGTACTCCGATAGACACAACTTCTCTCCTCCTAATTGGAGCTGGAGGAGTTGCTGTAGTGATTGTGCTTGTTATACTTTTCAAGAGAAAATAAGAGGCTCTACAGCCTCTCTCTTTTTTTTGGTTCTAAAATTAGATTGAAATCAAAATTATGCACACATAATATTGGAGGTTACAGGAGGGAAAAATATTTGCTGAAATCTCGATATGGTGTCATCGCATTATCACTGCTGTTTGCATTTTCACTGACATCAGGTATTACACTTACTCCTATTACTATATACAATTTAGATACTATATCTAATTCTATGAGCATCTCTGATAGCACACCTCTTCTTACGTGGACCTCTAATACGCAGAGTGAATTGAATCCTGTAACCAATAACAGCAAAATCGTTGGGGACCATATTATTTTGAATGCAACATTTCCAGAGTCAATGAATGTGATATATTGCGAGTTGAGGATTTGGAATGTCAGTGCTAATATCAATATCACAGTATCAAGTAGTTCGTCTAATGTAACAATTGACACATACTACATGCATCATCAGAATCTGACATATAATATTCAAGTGATTGGAAATTCAAGTGATGATGGTACGTGGACTAACCTCTGGCAAGAAATAGAGATATGTAATTTCTTTAAACCTCTTGTAACAGTGCCTTATCCTGAAACATTACTAATTGATAGTAGAACATACAACATCTCTTGGTCATCCATCGATAAAAATGCAGATGAAGTGAATTACTTTTCAGTCTGGATAAGTAATAATGATGGAGCCACTTTCATGCTTATAGCACCAAATGTCACTAGAACGTGGCTTATTTGGAACTCAACTGGTTGGTTAGAAGGTAGTTACATCTTTAGAGTAAGAGCATTCAGTGTTGATTTGGCATATCCTGGATTAGATGTATCAAATCCTCCTTCTGGATATTTACCGGGTGATTACTCAGATGGATTCAGTCCATCATTTGAACCAACGCCACCTCCACCACCGATAACTACAACAGAAGGAACAACCAGCACTACTGGTGAAACGACAACAACAACAAATAGTAATACTAATGGATTCATTCCTGAATCTACACTAATTTTCTTCATAGATGGATTTGCAATCGCAGTAATTGTGATAGTGATTGTATTAATTCTAAAAAACAAGAGATGAGAAAATCGAGCAAGTGGAATTATAAGTTGAGATTGAGTAATTATTGGGATGTGTAAAAA
>JAEORG010000416.1 GCA_016841005.1 Candidatus Thorarchaeota archaeon
AAATAGCAAAACAATTTATCTAATTCAGTAGTTTTTAAATATAGAACCAAGTCATCATTTCGCTTCGTAAGGATTGAGATTCCTTACGTCGCTGATAACCTATCGATTACTAGAATAATACTTAATCATGCACTCTGTTCGTTAATATCCTTTCAATTTTTGCTAAGGCCCTTAGAGCGGGTTCCCACCTCAATAGCGATTTGACCTCTTGTAATACGCACCATCGAAACTCAAGATGCTCATCTGACAATACAATTGATGGTTGCGCCTGTACTTCAACTGCATAGCAAATATCCTGTTGGTGCATCATGATTCCATTCTTTGGAGTATCATGAGTGAATGTGTATTCTAAATTCAGAATGTCTATAATATCTGTTATTCTTGTTTCTTCATAGAGCTCTCTTCGCAGAGTATCCTCTGGCAGCTCACTCTGTTCAATTCCACCGCTAATAGGTTGCCAGAACCCTCCTTTCTCTGCAGTCCTCTTTAGGAGGAGGATCTTCAGCTCTGGAGCTAGAACAAAGACAAACACGAGAACATTAGACCTATCAATCAACTACTACTCATCCCAGTTGTCTCTCAATAACAGGCATATCATATATTATGTATCTAGCCATATGTCAGATTAATTCTAGTGTAGAACCATATATCATTGCTCAGATTTGGAAAACAACAAATCTAAATCAGACCTATCAAATCTGATACTATGAATTCTAATAGAATTGTAGAAGCACTATCCAGACAGTTTCAGGGGAGTTTCATAATGCTCAGTCAAACAATTGAAAATATTCCTGAGGATAAATGGTATAATGGTGGAAAGAGCTGGAGTTATGCTTGGACTGTATATCACGCTATTGAATGTGCTGATGCCCTCCAACAACTAGGAACTAGAGATTTCCATTGGCTAGGAAAAATCGGATTATCATGGAGTGAGATAAAAAGCGGTGATGATTTCAAGACAAAGATACTTCCTCGAATTACGAAAGATGTCGTGCTTGAATACTTTATTGAAGTGGAGTCCAATCTAATCTCACTTCTCGATTCTTTGACTGATGAGAAAGTACTACGCGCTGACGAATCTGGGAAAGATGAAGGTCTCTACGAAAGCGTACTGGAACGGCTGATCTACCTCTTGAGGCATCAACATCATCATTTGGGAGAGCTCTCTAAAGCATTGAGGGACTGGGACTGCGAGAGAATAAGATGGACTCCAAAATAGCTATTTTGATCTGTACATTCTTATCTTCTGTAGCAGGTAGTCCAAACAAAGGACGATATCCACCACTATGTCAAGTGAGTGATACATCTAACATTTGAGGATATCATGTTATATACAGAGAACGTCCGTATGAACACGGTAGGTACGTGGACCATTTCTATTATATGCCCCTCCTACACAGATTCCCGCATCCAGCACATAACACTTGTTTCCACATACCTACCACGATGAATAACATTTCTTCTATCCACAGGCCTGTTCAAGCCAGACCAACCAGAGTGCTTGACATCCCTTACCGTCATGAACAGACAGATGTTTGCCCACATGGGAGCGAGGACTGCATAGACTGACGAGAAATACAAAGCTAGAACACACCAGAAATAGTTTCAACTGGTCATTGCCAGAGAACGTTTCTCTTCGGAACTACTGAACAGGTGCAATTCAAGGTTACTTGTATGTTAAGATGAGGTAATTATGGGCACATTTGAAACATTACTAAATATGTTGATAATGATGACAGAAATGTGTACAAATTCTAAACAAATGGTCATATAAGTTAATTAAAATTTAATAAAACCAAATCTCTCTGATGATGGACATATTATTAGAAACATGTGAACGAAGACACACGGATAATGATTGACTACCATTTTGCTCCATCATTTAAATCTGGTAATCTCCTAAATGAGAGTAAAAGCGTTCTTTGTTCACTAGATGAGGATCTGTTATAGAAAAGTTACTCGCAGACATTACTGACCTTTCGTTATTGTTCTCCATATTTCTCAATGAATACTTAAGAGGATAATTGCTAAGTTTAGTATGTGGTAGGTGTAATGGTGATATTGCAATGCTTTGGGTAACACTTGTTTGTCTAGGCTTCTGGGTGATGTATAGGAGAACCAGAGAAATCTCATGGGGGTATATTGTGGTAATTTCAGTTATTGCCTCTGGTATAGTAGTCTTAATTACAAATCCAACATTAAGTTATGACATAGATGAGAATCAAACACTGAGCATATATTCTCCTACTACATACCCATTTACCGTCCAACAATCTCATGACTGGTCGACAAGCGAGATCTCAGTCAGAGTTGTTCTTGGCTGGCCCGATGGTTTTCTCCTTCTGGTATCAGAATCTATACCTTATCAGAGTGAGTATATTATCCTGAGTGTGTTTGAAACCGTCGTAGGGGTAGCAATAGTCGGACTTCTTCTTCAAATACCCATTTTTCTTACTTTGGAAGCTGTAGCAAATCGAAAGAGCAAAGTAGATACACTTCACTGATAAGAGGGATTGTTTATTTAACGGAATTAATAAGGATATAAAAGAGGAAGAAAGGGGGAATACAATCAATCCCCCCATAATCTCCAGAATCGTTAAGAGTGTCAACTTGAATATGCATAGTTTAGATACCAAGAAGCATCCTCTACATTCCAACAGACTTCCTCGAACTCAAAAAGACTGATTCCTGCATTCAATACAGCAAAGAATGCTGATATATCCGCTACAAAGACAATCTCCTCTTTAGAAAGAGGTATTATGTTTTCAGACTTAAGATTAATGTCAACCGATTGAAATCCAAGAATCTCGTAATCGACGATGAATTCCTGTAGTTCTTCAATAGGTATGACATTTTCACCATCTGGTGTTCCTTGCCCTCTGATTATATCACCATTCTTTTGAGCTGTAAAACGGAAACGTAAGACTTCAAGGTTGTATTTCTTGACCAAGGAAATTATTTCATCAGCACTTGCTAACCCATCGAATGTGATAGTAGCGGGGACTATCTCTCCCTTTTGTAGCGATTTAACTTCCGCATTAAGAGATGCATCCTTATAACTCACAAAAGCATCCAAGTCGGCTTTTGATTCTATGTTTAATCTAGTGAAGATTCTAAGGAACTCCCTGTTGTAACCTGATAACGCGACATCAAACCATTGATTTTGTTCTAAATAGGTAATCCGATCTAAATCATTTATTAGAGGTGTACTGGTATTCTGATTTGACAGGAGACTAGAATATGAGTAAAGTTCTAGCCATGATGCTTCACTATGACTCACTATCTTATCTGGGCCATCAAGATATGCTACAGGATATGCTGGTGGAGAAACGGGGGCGAGATAGTCGTCCTCATTCCCTAATTCTCCTTCAAGAGTCACTGTAACAGAACCTGTTCGCCAGACCTGATAGCGAACCCAGACATTATATAGAGTCCCAGCCACGAGAAGCTCTGGATTTAATGTGTAGACTTCTATCTCCTCGTATCCATCCACATATTGTTCTTCAAATTCCGACGAGTCTGAATATCCTGTACTTCCTGGTAGGTTGGTCGCATACCACTCATCACCCTCTAATGCTTGATAAGGAACGCTACGAAACTCATGAAGGTAACATGGGTCCCAACCATAGGGGTTACCACCAGCAATCACATATGGTCGATGATCACGTAGATTGTCATCAATTTGTCCATCCCCAAATCGGAAATTAGAGTAGAATTTACACTCATAGATATGCTCTATCCACCACTTTTTCGGAACATGACGCCAAGAATGATAACCCTGATGACTGAGAGTTCTATAGTAAGGTGCATTAAACCACACTTCTGCGGATTCCCAAGCCACTTCCACCTTTTGTTGTATCCATGAATCGCACCCGATTAGTTTAATCACATACTGATGGTTATAATCAAGATTCAGTTCTTCGTAGAAGGTATCCCAATACCAGCTACCAGCAGATCCACTTGATTGAATGGCTTTATTACAAATAGTGGTCTGCGTGGTTATATCACATATTTGAACATAACCACAAGTTCTCACTTGACCGTAGGTATATCTAACGCCAAAACGGCCCCTGAAGATGAGTTCGGTCGAGTCTTCAATTATCATTTTCGATTTGAGTTCCAAAACTCCCATATATGAGGAATCTGACCAAGTGTTAAACACTATTTCCATATCATCATTGCCGTTGACATCCCGCTTGCTATCAATGACATCCTCCCAACTTGACCAAAGCTCAGACTCATAACCTGAAGCTGGTGTACTTGTGAATGTCCAATAGTCATCTAGATACCATTCCCAAATATCACCCACTGCCATTGTAGTCCAATTGCTCCATGGATCTGCACTAGCTAGTGGTATAGTGTTAAGTCCAAAAAAGACGATAAAGACCAATAAAATAGTAATACTATTTCGATTTCTCAATCATATCTCTCCTGAGAGAAGTTGCATTCATTATTGATGCTAGCTCTACGTGGATTAAGGCTCAGATATCATGGAATGTTTTACTATTATCATCTATGGATTTTCTAGAAGAAACTCCTCCCATCATATCGTTAGAATAAATATTATAAAAACAATTTGATAAAAACAACTAAGATTCTACTATTCGACAAAGACCGAAATACTATGATTGTAGGAAACCTTAGGAATACTTGGGAGTTAACCATAAGATGAATTCGGAGATTCGATTGAATCCTTCACCTAGTCAAAGTGAGAAGGAAAATGAATCTAGATGAAATTTATGAGGAAGATATCATGAAACTTCTAGCTGCCAAGCGAAAACCAAAGATGGTGCTGTGAGTCTGCAAACCAATCTAGGAGAAGCTGGAAGCGTATTTAGTTCCTGTGGTAAGTATCATAGAAGTGTATAATGACAATGAAATTGTTAAGATTATAACTATGGAAAAAGGGGACGCTATGGTCTCTGAATATGCATCCAATCTAATCTTTGCTTTTAGCCCATCCCAAAACACAGGTCCTCGAAAAATGACAATCTAAATATAGATAGATTAACGAAAACATAGGAGATATTCCTAAAGGAGGTAAACTGAGATTCCAATCAAGAATATTGAGGAAGACCGTGTGGATAAAAAGAAGAGTCGTATGATCACGAGTAGAAAAGCCCCAAATACAATAGAAAAAACCCAAGTTGTGCCAGACAAACTTGGAGAGGAAACAATAACAAAGAAAGGTAAACAAAGGCGTCGATGATTATCATCTGGACTTCAATGGGTTCTCAAAAGTCCTGATTAAGAAGACATCATGGGATCATATCTATCCCCAACACATAGTTCGAGAGACAGATAGTCCTACAGTATCAGTTGCAGTCACATTGTTTGTATTCTACATTTCCGTTTCATCAAATAGACTGCATAACCAGCAGGATATTTCGAGTAGTCTGGATTCTCTGATCCAGAATACCTCTCTATCTCAAAAAACCTACCAAAGCGCCGCTCAACTTCACCAGGCATCATTGCCATTCTATTAAAG
>JAEORG010000417.1 GCA_016841005.1 Candidatus Thorarchaeota archaeon
GAAATTCTCGAAAAGGAGCGTGAGCGAACATATCTGTTCTGAGGTGATCAAAGATGAGTGCAAAGAAAGAACGTGGAAAACGCAGAAAGAAGATGGGTAAAGGGAGTAGGACTTGCATCCGCTGTGGCACACATCAAGCGATTATCCGCTCATATGGACTGAACATGTGCCGACGCTGTTTTAGAGAAACAGCAGTCAAGCTCGGCTTCAGGAAACTGAGTTAGGGAGGTTGGAAGAAAAATGACACTACTAGACCCGTTGGCTGACGCAATGGCAAATATCTACAACAGCGAGCTTGTAGGAAAGCCAGAAGTTGTCATTGCCCCTGCATCTAGCTTAATCGAACGAGTTCTGCAAGTTATGCAGATAAAGGGTTACATTGGTGAGTTTGAGAAAGTCGATGATGGTAGAGCTGGAATGTTTCGCATCCAATTGATGGGTCGTACAAACAAATGCGGGGTAATCAAACCTAGATTCCCCGTCAAACGAGATGGATTTGAGAAGTACGAGAAACGCTTCCTACCCGCCTACAATTATGGAATATTGATAGTCACAACCCCTATGGGTGTGATGACTCATAGTGAGGCCAAAGACCGTGGAATAGGTGGTCGTCTACTGGCCTATGTATACTAAGGAGATCATGAGATGTCAAACGTAGAATATGAAAAGAGGTTTGAGATTCCTAGCGATTGCCAAGTGATTGTTGATGATAAGACAATCACAGTCAGTGGATCTAAGGGAACTCTCTCGAGGATGTTCCCCGAACCCCAAGTCCAGATAAAAATGGAAGGCAATGAGGTAGTGGCATCCACAGAGATCTCCAGAAAGAAAACACGAGCCTTAGTGGGGACTGTCCTTGCACATACTCGAAATATGTGCATCGGTGTCCAACATGGATATGAATACACTCTGAAAATAGTATACTCTCACTTCCCAATGACAGTTGAAATCAAAGGTGATACTGTAATCATCAAGAACTTCATTGGAGAGCGTGGGACGCGTTCTGCTAGACTGATTGGAGATGTAGAAGTGAAGACCACGGAGGACGAAGTAATAATCAGCGGAATAGACATCGAACACGTGTCACAAAGTGCCGCTAACATACAACTCGCCACAAAGATCCGAGATAAGGACCGTCGTATATTCTTGGATGGTATCTATGTCATTAAGAAACGGAAAGGCGAGGAAGTGAAATCGATAGTATAGGAGGCAGGACGATGTCAAAGAAACCCCAACTTGGTGATGTTCCTGGTGTTGGCACAAAGATGGAGGAGAAACTCCGAGAAGCTGGAGTTAAGACACCTGCATCATTGTCTAAGGCTAATCCGGAAAAATTGGCAGGGAAGGTCGATGGTCTAAGTGTAGCTGGAGCCGAGAAAATAATCGAAGCAGCAAAAGAGCTAGTTCCATCTAAACCTGCAAAGAAAGAAACCAAGCCAAAGAAAGCCGCTGAGAAAAAGGATGCAAAACCTGCGGCTAAACCAAAGAAGGAAGCTAAAGCCGAAGCCCCAAAGACAAAGAAGACGGCTGAAGAGAAACCTAAGGAGAAAAAGGCAGCTCCGAAGAAGAAAGAACCAGCTCCTAAGAAGAAGAAGAAGAAGCCTGATCTTGATATCAAGAAGAGAGAAATTCCATACGACCAACGGCTCTTTAAAGTTGCTCAGACAAAGAAGAAGCGCAAACCTAGTTTCAGGCATGAACAGGCACATCGATGGATACGAATCAGTGATAGATGGCGAAAAGTCAGGGGCATTGATAGTGCTACACGGGTGAAGAGTAAAGGTCGCATTGCAATGGTAAGTGCAGGTTATCGAAGTCCAAAGGCAGTTCGAGGACTTCATCCTTCAGGATATGAAGAAGCAATGGTTTCCAGACCTTCTGATCTCGATGGACTTGACCCTAATACTCATGCAATTAGAATAGCTAGTACTGTGGGTATGAAAAAGCGTCAAGATATTCTCGATAAAGCAGAGATGGGTATGTTCAAAGTTCTAAATCCAGGAGCTCCTGAATCAGTTGTCGAAGAGGACCTCTTTGAAGAACTTGAGGGTCTTGATGACTTGGAGGTTGATTAAGAATGAAGCTCACAACCCAGAAACGACTTGCTGCAGATGTAATGAAGGTAGGTATGTCTCGAGTGTGGATTGACCCTGAATTCCAAGATGAAGTCAGCCTAGCTATAACTAAAGATGACATTCGCAGACTTGTCGATGAAGGTGCAATTCAACGAAAACAAAAGGTAGGTGTGAGCAGAGGTCGTGCAAGGTATATTCAACGCCAGAAGCGTAAGGGTCAGAGAAAAGGCCCTGGACATAAGAAAGGAAAGGCAACTGCAAAACTATCAAAGAAGGAACGGTGGATGCACAAGATACGTCCTATGCGACGCGAGCTTCAACGCCTAAGAGATGAAGGGAAAATCACCCGTAAGGTCTATCGTGAGTTATACTTGAAGGCGAAAGGTAATGCATTCAGAAATACATCTCACATGAAGACGTACATCTCCGAACAAAAACTAGGAGGGACCAAGTAATGGCACAAGGTCCAACATACAGAGTTAAGTTTCGACGACGAAGAGAGGGTAAGACTAACTATTATCGCCGACGAAGGTTATTACTCTCAAGAAAACCACGTCTAGTGATAAGAAAGACAAACACAAAGATCATTGTCCAAATCGTCAGTGCAACTGTAGCTGGTGACATGACCGAGGCATCTGCGATATCCTCTGAGCTTACATCTCATGGATGGGCAGCAAGTACAAACAACTTACCTGGTGCATATCTTACAGGACTTCTTGCTGGTCTTCGAGCAAAAAGTAGAGGAGTCGATTATGCAGTACTCGACATTGGTCTTAATCCACCAGTCAAGGGCTCGAAACTTTATGCAGCGCTGAAGGGTGCAATCGATGCAGGACTAGATATCCCGCACGACCCAGAAGTCTTACCTGACGAGGATCGTCTGTCTGGAACACACATTGTATCTAGCTATGATCATTTTGCTGGAAAAGAGAGTAAGATGTTTAGTAAAATTGGTGAAAAGAAGACAACAATCACTAGCATTCCTAAGAAATTCACAACGGTAAAGAATGCACTTCTAGAATTACCTAAAACTGAACTCAAGAAGAAAAGAGGTAGAAAACCAAAGGCTGCAGCTGGAAAGAAGCCAGCCAAAAAGAAAGAGAAACCTGAACAACATCCACCTCGAGCAGTTCCAAGGAAGCCAAGGCCAAAGAAGCTGATAGCTAGAAGGGGTGGCAAGAAAGGCAAGAGGAAATTGTAGGGTGATTGAAGATGAGTAAACAGAGAAGAGGACGCAGGCCCCAAAGACAGGAAATAGATCCACTTCAAGATTGGGTTCCTAAGACACATCTAGGTAGGCTTGTGAAAGATGGCCATATCAATAGTATACAAGAGATATTCATGAATAACTATGTTATCCGTGAACCTGAGATTGTAACCATGTTATTTCCAGACCTTCGACAGGAGGTTGTGGATGTATCTATGGTTCAACGTCAGTCTGATAGCGGCCAACAAAAGAGTTTCAGAATCACAGTAGTTGTCGGAAATGGAGAAGGTGTTCTCGGTATTGGTATTGGAAAAGCCGCAGAATTTGTTCCTGCTGTGAGAGCTGCAGAGGCACGTGCCAAGCAAAACATCACTATAATCAGACGAGGATGCGGATCCTGGGAATGTAGATGCCATGACCCGCATAGCATTCCTTTTGCTTCTGATGGACAATCCGGTTCTGTGAAAGTGACACTAAAACCTGCGCCTAAGGGTACAGGATTAGTTACTGCAGATGTTGGGAAAATTGTCCTCAGAATTGCGGGGTTGAAAGATATCTGGTCAATTACTAAGGGACGTTCAAGAACATCCTCGAACTTTGCAAAGGCAATGGTTGATGCGCTCGTAAACACCTACAGGATGTTGCCACCTCAGGAGTGGTCATACACTGGGGGGGTGCCTGAATAATGAGCTCAGAAGAAAAAGTTATCCTCGCTATCAGAGTAAGAGGTCGGGTTCGAGTTAGACCACAAATTGAAACGACTCTTGACAAGCTTAGTTTGGTACGACTTCATCATGCAAAGGTGTACAAGACAACTCCTAGCATTCAGGGAATGATTACAAAGTCCAAAGACTACCTTACCTGGGGTGAAGTTGATTTGGATACCCTTACAAAATTGCTTGAGAAGCGAGGGAGAGTAACTGGCAATCAGAAGCTTACAGACGCATATGTCAAAAAGAACTCTTCATTTAGTTCCATCAAGGCTCTTGCAAAGGCAATGATAACTGGAGAGGCTGGCTTCAAGGATGTTGAAGGACTCAAACCAATATTTAGATTGACTCCTCCCTCAAAGGGGTACAAAGGGAAGACATACTGGTCAGTAGGTATGGGCGGTGTCACTGGATATCGCGGCGAAGGTATAAACGAACTCGCGCAGAGAATGATATAGAATAAGGTGAAAACAATGTCCTGGGGAAATGATGATGATGCTCGTGATGCTCTCCGAAGATGGCTTGGAGAGTTCCTACCAGAATCTATGTTTAAAGAAATCGAAGATATGATGGACCGAATGATGCAACAGATGAGAGATGGCACTTTGTTTGACCCAAATGAGATGGAAGAATTCATGAAGGATCCCCAAGGTACAAATCCTTTCGTCTTTGGGTTTTCGATGAGGCTTGGTCCTGATGGGAAACCAATCCTTCAACGATTTGGCAACACACCAGATGATCAAGGTAGCAAGATGACTCCACATCTCGAGCCTCTTGTTGATGTCATCGAGGAAGATGATGAGGTAATTGTTGTTGCGGAATTACCTGGCGTTGATAAAGACAGTATAAAGGTCCGTGTAAAGGATAACAAACTAACAATAGATGTTGACGATGCTGAAAGACCATACCACAAAGTCTTGGAGCTCCCTTCGAAGGTAGAGAAGGAAAATGCAAAGTCAGCAATACGCAATGGAGTGCTTGAAGTTCGCCTGATGAAGGCATTGTAGAGAGTGACCAAGATGCAGAAACGAAAATCAAAGAAAATCCACAAGATGAGAGGTCGTCGTGCCGCAGGTTATGGATTTAGTGCGGGACATAGAGCTTCTGGACAGAGGGGCGGCGTTGGAATGGCTGGTTCAAAGAAGCATCATTACATCAAAATAATGCAGGAAAATCCAATGTACTTCGGTAAACACGGATTCAAGAAGCCTCAGCACTTGGTAGAAGAGACAGTTGTCATCAATGTAGGCGACTTAGATGAAGGAGCAGATAGATTGGTCGAACGCGGAATTGCTACCATGAAGAGTAAACGTTACCAGATAGACCTTTCAAAGCTCGGAATAGACAAGGTCCTGGGATCGGGGAAAGTCACAAAGAAGATGGACTTGACAGGAGTCAAGGATATCAGTGAGCGGGCACGCGAGAAGATCACTGGTAATGGTGGCACACTCGATCTGCCAGCTGAAGAATAAGATCAATTTCAGAGTGTCCAAGCAATTGCGCTTGGCACTTCATTACTCTTTTTCACTTGCTTCATCATGATGTAATCTTGTACTATTGGTTAGTACAATCTCTTAACATAGATACCAGTTATTTGCAAGTGTATATGAAAACTCAAGGGGTTCTGACTGTTTAGGGGGACCACTAGCTTTAAAGGCACAACTCAGTTGGAACCTCGAAAATACCTGCAGGAGAGAAAAGGTCTTTGCCATCAACATTTCTCAAAGCATTATCACCTTTCGTGAGAATCATGCCGGAAGTCAAAACTCCGGACAGAGAGGTCTCATTCAGGGAGAAGGTGGTGTGGACCGTAGTTGTCCTGATCATCTTCCTCGTCATGTCACACCTCCCACTCTATGGAGTTGACGCCCAGGCTGGAACTGACTATCTATGGGCTATGCGAGTCATTCTCGCAAGTACACGTGGAACCCTGATGGAGCTTGGTATAGGACCTATAGTCACTGCAGGACTGGTAATGCAGCTCCTATCAGGATCAAAGATAATTAACGTAGACTTTGGAGACCCAGAGGACAGAGCACTGTTCACTGGTGGTCAGAAGGTACTTGCGATGTTCATGACAGCTTTCCAAGCTATCGCATACATTCTAGGTAATGCCTATGGAGCGCTAGACCCAACACAACAGGTCGTAGTCTTTATGCAGCTCTTCTTCTCTGGAATCATTGTCATCCTCATGGATGAGCTTGTACAGAAGGGCTGGGGACTAGGTTCTGGAGTATCACTGTTCATCATGACCAATGTTGCAGGTCAAGTAATGTTCAATATGTTCAATGTTCTCGAGTACGAGTCTGGTACTAATCTACCAAAGGGTATTGTTGCAGCAATGATTGCAAACTTACTTCGTTTCTTTGGAATTGGTACTGATCTCGGAGAGGCTGTGGATGCAACTTGGCTCTTTGCGCGAAATGGAATTGACCCCAGTATATTAGCGCTCATAGTAACGTTTGTCATATTTGGAGTGGTCTTGTACTTAGAATCGGTACGCGTAGAAATACCGTTGCAGTATGCAAAGTACAGAGGTATGAAGGCTAGGTATCCCATCAAGCTGCTGTATACTTCTAATATACCTGTGATTCTTGCACAGGCGCTCTACGCGAATATCATTTTCTTCGGGCAGATCATTTGGAACACGTGGAATCCGCTAGGGAATAACCCATTCCTGAATGTTCTGGGAATGTATGAAACACAAGGTGGGAGAATGGTGGCCGTCTCGGGCTTGGCGCGGTATATCACACCGCCGCAAGGAATCTTCGATATAGTGACTAAATCAGATGGCGCACTTCATATAATATTCTACTCGCTGCTCATGATATTTCTCTGTTGGGGCTTCAGTAAGATCTGGGTTGATATTTCAGGCATAGCGCCGCGGGATGTTTCGCGGCAGCTCCTCGATTCCGGGTATATTGGACCTGGTTTCAGAAGGAGCGAGAAAGTCCTTGAAAGGCTCCTAGAGCGATACATTCCTGTCGTCGCTGGATTGGGTGGTTTCCTCATAGGAATAATTGCTGCTGCAGCGGACATCATGGGTGCGCTTGCGAGCGGCACAGGTATACTGCTGATGGTATCAATCATCAAACAGTACTATGAACAGATCGCAAAAGAACAGCTTGCTGGAATGGGCGGCGAAGGTATCCAAGGATTGTTAGGAATACTGTAACCTAGAAAAAGCAGGGGCTTTGAGCCCTTGCTCTCCATTTATTCATTTTCTAGAACTAGATTTATTATTCCAAAGAGGCTATTTGACATGAGAAGGGGGTAAATGAAAACTTCACGAATAATTATAATCGTCCTCATATCATCTGTGTTTCTTATATCAACCCCTAATCCAGTTGAGGCTCCTCCAGTCTGGACATATTTCAGAATAGGCGCTCCTATCGACATCGAGAATAACATGTCCATGTCTATGGTGAATATTACAATAGATATTACTCCCACAACCAATGATGATGAAGACTATCTATTTAGTGCGAAGCTCAATGGGACATACAAATTCATCAGTACAAACAATGGAGCACATCTGATAGCATTTCCATTACCTTCAGGATTTGTCGTCGAATCCAATACCTATTTCTTCCTGGATGGGGTGGCAGTTGATTTTCAATCTGAGAACGCTACCACAGTTGCCCAATCTTATCATCTCTCAGCTCAACTTGCTGATTTCTTCCACCCCCATATGCAGCTAGCCATTTTGAATCTGACATTTCCAGAAGAAACCGAAGCATCTCTAGATGTTTCACTAGATGTATTGATTAATGGTCCGGGAAATGATTTCATTCTATCATATTGGGTCGATATGTACGACTGTTATTTCGATCGCCCAGACCAGACAATTGATCTGAACGTAGAACTTGTAGTTTGGCGAGATGATTTCTGGTTCATTCCCGAACAAAACCTAGTGCAATTGAACACTTCTACTTCAAGAACTGGAACGTGGCACATTACTGATTGGGTAACTGAGAATGAAGTTGCTGTCCAATTCCACAACTACGATTACGTTCTTCCATCTTTCAATTGGACCGACCCATTAAGGTCCTGGTTGCCTCAGATTGTTGTTATTGTCATAGTGGTTCTCATAATTGCTGGTTTAGCGCACAAGTTTCTACACTTACGATAACAAGTACATGTACCATGGACAGAACTATACACTCACTTGCTTTGTTCTGACGGTTTATTTTCGCCACTGGCCATAGATATTTGATTGAAATGGCTATACTGAAGGAGAAGTATCTACTACCAATTGGTATTACATGCGTAGCTTTTGCCTTGTTGATTGATCGATTTCTGCCCATTGATTTAGTGACTTCGTTTCTTGTTGGTGTTTTGAGTGGAATGTCTGTTGTTTTGAATATGGTAGGCATCTATAAGGCAAGCCGAAAACTCTAACTCAATCACAATTCAAAATCCTGATTGTAATGAATGAAAGAATCAAGGTGTATGCATACATTACACGTGGAACTGAACTATTGATTTTTGAAGAACGTGGGTTTCCGGAGGAAGGCCTCCAGGTTCCAGGGGGCACTCCTGAACCAGGAGAAGATCCTGAGAGTGCAGCGCTACGTGAGGCAGCTGAAGAAACTGGTCTGGAAGGGTTACAGATGAATCGCTACCTTGGAGAGGAACTATTCGATGTTTCCATCTATGGACTTGATGAGATTCACCGAAGGAAATTCTATCATATCCTCTATGATGAAGATACTCCTATGACATGGACACACATTGAACGGGATCCATCAATAATAACAAAGAAGACTCCAGATGTAATATTGTTTGAATTTCGATGGTGGGATTTGAACCAAGGGAAACCTCAACTACAAGCCGGGTTTGATGCAAAATTAGATGAAGTAATGAATGAAATAGTCAAGTCATAAACTGTCAAAGATACTGGTCTTTCTTGTAACCTCTGTACGATCGATTCCACTTGCTCCAAATATTCGAATATGGCACTGAGAGGCGGCATGAATGAACAGTTCACTTACGTTTTCACCTGTTCTGGCACTTGTTTCGAAATAATCTAGATTTAACAGAGTCGCAAGCTGCTTTCCGCGGTCTGTTTCAATCGTTCTGATATCTGCTAGGTCCGCTTTGTTTGCAACAATGGCACCAGGAAAGAACCCCCCTGTTTCTGCACATACTTCCTCGCACATCTTTTCATACCACCGAGGGATATCCGCAAACGTACTTGCATCTGTCATGTCATATAGAAAAATAACATAATGTGCGCCTCTGTAGTATCCTCTTCGAAGTTCATCAAATGCATCTTGTCCTCCAAGGTCCATGACGGTCATTGTAACCTGCCCTTCTGGCAACTCAATTCTTGAAACCTTCACGTTAAGTCCGACAGTCGGCGTGTATGACTCTTCAAAATCTGACTCGGTAAATCTAGTAACGATACTTGTCTTTCCTACGTTTGGGGGGCCAATGATTAAAACTTTGAACACTTCTGGAGTCAACAAAACACCATTTGGCCCTCGTGGATTCTTCTATTAATACTATTTATGATGCTGATTTATACTGGACAGAATGTATATAACATCCATATCAAGACCCACCTCACTCTCAGGCTGAAAGGTGAACAATTCAATGAGTGAAAAAAGAAATATTGTGATTGTAACCGGAATTCCCGGAGTTGGCAAGACTACTGTAATTAACACCGCTATAGATTTTGTGAAGGAACAGCATGGCGAAGAAGTTAGAATTCTCAATTTCGGAACTGAGATGTTTGAAGTAGCTACAAAGAAAGGTCAAGTAAAGGATCGCGATGAGATGCGTAAATTGCCCACTGCTATTCAGAGGGAGAATCAAAGGCTTGCTGGAGAAGCAATAGCTGAAAAAGGTAAGACCGCGAAGGTCATTGTTGATACTCATACACTGATTCAGACCAACAATGGATTCTTGATTGGACTTCCTGAATGGGTCATCCGAGCGATAAGTCCAAAGACAATTGTACTTGTTGAGGCGGATTCTGAGAATATTGCGGCACGTAGGGTTGATGATCCCACCAGAACTCGTGATGCTCAACTCGTTAGTGATATCGAAATTCACCAACAGATGTGTAGAGCAGCTGCAGTTGCTGGAGGAACCTTGACAGGAGCGACCGTAAGAATCATCAAGAACAAACAGGGTAAAGTTGAAGAGGCTGCGAAGCAGCTTGCAGAAACATTGATGGAGTAGAAAGTAATGCAAGATATTCTCGCTGGACTTATAGAACTCATTTCGTATCCACCATTTTCTGCCATCTTTATTTTAACGGTTTCAATGACTACAACAACTATTAGTCAACTTGCGACAAAGCGATTTACAGATATGAGGCGTCTACAGAGATACCAAGCAGAGGTCAAGCAGTATCAAGAAATGCAGAAAGAAGCTGAAAAGACACAGAATGCAAAGCTCTTGAAGAAGGTCAAAAGAAGGAAAGCGTACATAGATAGAATTCAGAGAGAGATGATGACAGATAGATGCAAACCAACTTGTCTTCTGATGCTACCTATGATTGCAGTATTTTATCTACTCAGAACCTTCTATGCTGATCCATTATCTGGATTGGATCGTGTTGTTGTCGTACTTCCATTTAACGCTCACAAATTATTGCCGTTCATTAATGGAATGATTGGAACTCCAGTGGCAGCTGGTTTTGGTATGACATTCTGGGGTTTCTATTTCTTGGTAGGACTTGGTCTAAGCGGAATAATTCAGAGAATGTTGGGTACACAAATGTCCATGACGTGATGGTTCTGTAATAGAGCCTCTGTATCTATCAAATAGAGTGTGATAAAAAACCACACATTTCTCAGGATATTTTGAGTTTTGTTAGCAATTGTAGGTTTTATTTCGCATCTTGATACAACTCTTTGAAAAAATATGAACGAGATCTTAAGTCCATTGACCGACTTTACACAAATGATTCTTCAATACTTCCTCGATATCTGGGATTTTCTTCTCTTCATAGGTGGTTCTGCCTCTGTCCTCATCGTTCTGATAGGAGCTATATTGATGTTCGTCCAAGTTAGAGTTGGAAAAATCACCGGAGGTCGACTCATCATGAGCGGGATTATTCTTGCCATTATTGTTGTATATTTCACAATAAACCCTCCTGCTTTCTCCTTTGGATAATTTAACCAAGGACTGGTGTGGGTATCGCTGGTTTTTTAAGCATATACCGAAGGGTCCGAGAGGAAACAATTGGTGAGAAAAGATGCCAAGACCAGGTATGCTTACAAGAAGCAGGGCGAATCGTAGAGTAAAGACCCCCGGCGGTCGAATTGTTCTCCATCGTCACAAGAACTATCCTACAGGGGGAGTATGTGCTATAAGTGGAGATAAGCTTATTTTATCCAAGAGAACAAAACCTGGATCACGGCGGTCAGCCAGCCGTTCGAGAAAACGGCCAAATCGACCATACGGTGGGATGATATCTCCTAGAACACTACGTCGGGAATTAACCCGTCAGGTTCGAGACCTGTAAGATGAAACGCGTTATAACCATTGGTGGCCTACACGGCACAGGGAAAAGCTCAGTGGCTGATACTATATCTAAGATGTTTAACCTTAGACGAGTGTCAGCAGGTGGAATTTTCAGGCAGCTTGCGGAAGAGAGAGGATTAACTCTAGAAGAATTTAGTAGAGTTGCTGAAGAGGATGAAACTATTGACCGTGAGCTTGATGGTAGACTAAAGATTGAAGCTGAGAAAGGCAATGTTATGTTGGATGGTCAGCTTGCTGCGGTAATGGCAGGATCACATGCAGATATCAGAATTCTTCTAACTGCCTCTCTTCGGACTCGTGTCAAACGTATTGCAGCGAGAGATGATGTAACCTATGAAGCCGCCTTACATGAAACAGAAACCCGAGAGATGATCGAACGAGCAAGGTACAGAGAATTCTACGGATATGATGTTACTGACCTTTCAATATATGACCTGGTCATCAACACTGAGATATATGACCTCGAAGGCGTAGTTGCAATTATCAAAGTAGCACTCGATGAGCTTTTTGGAAAAGAAATCGAATAATGTCAAAGCGCAAGGCTCATATGGCTACTTTCAGGGACCAAATCTAATTCTCCCCATCGATGGGATGAACATCTGAGGTGACTTATGATGCTCGCTAGACTACGATTGGGTTGAGGTGTATCAAAAATGGCATTATACGATGTAGGACGCGTCTGCGTTAAAACAATGGGAAGAGAGGCAGGAAGCTATTGTGTAATAGTTGAATCCCAAGACCCCAAGAATGTTATCATTACAGGTCCTAAACACATTAGTGGTGTTCGAAGGAGAAATTGCAATATTCGACATCTAGAGCCTCTTGACACAATTCTGTCAATCTCTAGTGGTGCAGATGACGCTGCTGTTGAAAAGGTCCTGGAAGAATCAGGCCTGATTGACAAATTCAGAACTAAGATTCGCTTAAGCGAATAAGTTAGTTGCGCCGGGGGGTATTATTCGGCGGGTGCTTGATATGAAGGGAATGCTACCTGCAGACATCCCCCGAGAAACTCTCATTAGAGTTGAGGATACGACTGATCCGACAATTGGTTTTTCAGATCTTTCTACATTGCCAATCGATTTTTTGCTTCAGAACGGTGTGATTTGTCTTGACAAACCTTCAGGTCCTACAAGTCATGAAGTGGCTACATGGGTTCGGAAGATTCTTCATTCTGAAAGAGCTGGACATTCAGGTACACTTGATCCTGCAGTCACAGGAATTCTCCCTATTGGTATCGGAAATGGAACGAAGGTAATGCAGGCTCTATTACCCGCTGGAAAAGAGTATGCTTGTGTTATGGAGCTTCACAATTTTGTACCTGAAGATGAAATTCGTCGAGTAGTTGCGGAATTCATTGGTAAAATCTATCAAAAACCTCCGCTAAGGTCCTCGGTTAAACGAATTCTTCGAGTAAGAGAAATCTACTATAATCACATTCTTGAAATCAAAGGCCGTCTTGTTTTATTTCGCGTTGGATGTCAAGCAGGTACCTACATCCGCAAATTATGTTATGATATTGGTCAAGTGCTAGGTGTTGGGGCTCATATGCGAGAGCTTCGAAGAACAAGAGTAGGAAAGTTCACAGAAGACAAGCGAATGTGCACGCTCTATGATCTAAGGGATGCATATGAGTATTGGATAGAGGACAATGATGAAACCGAGCTCCGAAAGTACCTCCTTCCTCCTGAAGCGGCTCTCGAACATCTTCCTGAAGTTCGAGTTCGCGATAGTGCGGTTGCCGCAATCTGTCATGGTGCAAGTCTTGCTGCAAGCGGTATTGTCAGTATTGAATCAGGTATCAAAAAAGGGGATTTGTTTGCGTTAAAGACTCTAAAAGGTGAAGCTATCGCCCTTATGCAGAGTGAAGACACAAGTGAGCGAATTGCTAAAGCAAGCACTGGAATAGTTGGACGTACAGAACGGGTAATTATGGAGAGGGGAAGATATCCTTCAATGTGGAAGAAGAAGGAGTCTGTTTGATAATATCATAAGAGAGGTTTTTATCATGAAACCTTACATGTATACTAGGCCTTGGAGCGAAAGCGCGGCTAACGGAACTTGTCGTTCGCGATGAGAACTGAGGAAACTCCTGACTCCATGTCGACAGCAGTCCTGTGAAAACAGGGAGGCGAGAGCCTCGCTCTGGGAACAGAAACGATACCCCCTGATCTGATAGGACAATGATGCATCAACTCAAAGATGCTGAGGATTGATCAGGATTGGATGAAACGACCCACCACTGTGTGAGCAATCCCAAGAATGTACCGTCGATGTGTCGACCTGAGGTACAGGGTAGGGAGCAAAGTTTGATGCCGCAAAGCCTTATTCCAGCAATGGTTTAGGGTGGAACAGAATCAGGGTTATTCTTCGGACCAAGGCCATCATTTTGTATGTTCTTTCATTATCTCTGTCTGCACTGCTACAACTTCAGTACTCGACTTGCACATCGCATAGGCATCTAACCATTCCTTATTCAGAGTTAAAAAAGAGGTGCCCCATTTGAAGACTGACATAATCTCACTTGCTTGTTCATTGGATCCAACAATGTAAAGAGCTGCTGCAATCGCCTCAGCAGTAGAGAGTTTAACAGGTTTGTACGTGTTGATAGGATTTGCAGCTAGAAGATATGGCAATGCACGTTGTGCCCCATAACGAGAAAGTCGAAATATCTCTTCTGCTTGTTTCCAAGAACAATCAAGAGCGACTAAACCGGATTTCTGTATTTCTGTCTTATCGGCTGGCGAAAAGGCAATCTCTGAAACAGGATTAAGTACGACTGCAACTCGGGGAGTCCGACGAAGATCTCTAATAATCTCAGCTTTCTTGAATCTCCCTAGACGTGTACCTGTACACTTCGACGGATCACATTGGTTCGCATGATAGATTAGAACTCGTGAAACACTTGGTTGTTTAGACATTTCGAATGTGATAACTATACGCAACAGATTTGTGTGTTTTCATGGTCTGATGTGATGGTTGAGTAAGAATGGTTAGTAAAACTCCAGAGCATTGTGAAATCTGTGGTATTAGGATTAAATCGCACATGGTATGCCGCCTGTGTGGATCTTTCGTGTGTGAGGAATGCATGAATACTGAAGAGAAGCTCTGTGATGTTTGCGTCGAATCCAAGTGTAGTATATGTGGCGAGTTCCTATCATCCCGTGCTTGTAACTTGTGTGGGGCTTTGGTCTGTGAAGATCATGGAATCAAGAAGAACGAGGCTACAATCTGCAATAGATGTCAGGCGATTTGAAGATGTCACGTGAGATTGTAACAATTGGAATGGATGATATTGATAGTCCAAATGGAGGTTGTACTACTCATTTTGCATCTCTTCTCGTTGAACGTCTTGAGTCCCGTGTTGACAAATGGCTTGACTATCCGAATCTTATCCGATTGAATCCCAATATTCCCTATAGGACAAGGGGGAACGGGGCTATCGCTCTAAGGATGAAGATTGACTCTTCAGAAATTGATGAACTTCTACCAATAATTCAGAGAATGGTCACTGATTATGCAGATTTATCTTATCCTAATACAAATCCCGGGGTTGCCCTCTGTAAAGGAAAGTTACCTTTGCAGCTTGCAGAATTTTCGAAGAGAGCGGTATGGCGGACAATTCCAATTTCACTTGCTAAAAGATTACTCTTGAAATTGAAGATATCGCATTTTGCAGAGGGGAACCTGAGGGGTATTATTGGTGCCTTAGCTGCGATTGGCCATGGTCTAGAACATGATTATACCTACGAATATATCGCATACAGAGCAATGGACTCATGTGATGCACCTCGAGGGGTTGACTCAAAATCTGTTAGAGAAATGAATGAAATAATGAAAGGTAGGACCTTTGCAAATATTGAGGAAAAGACACAACAAGTCTTAATCGAACCGCAGGGTCCAGATCCAGTTCTCTATGGTATCCGTGGCGATCATCCTGATGATGTACTTCAAGCGGCATCCTTGGTACGAAGTGTACAACCTGTTGAACGTTGGATGATTTTTCGGACAAATCAAGCAACAGGAGAACACCTCCAGAACCATCTGAAGATATCGGAATTACGACCCTATATGTCTGTAAATGTATCCTGTGTAGTAGTGGTGAATCCCCGAATAATTGAAGGTGGTCATGTCATATTTACTGTCAAGGATCAAACAGGCTCGATTGATTGTGCATCATATGAACCAACTGGCGATTTCAGGTGGATTGTTTCCGATTTGCTAGTTGGAGACAGAATCATTGTACAAGCTGGTGTGCGTCCTGCTTCTCGAACTCATGGAATGACGCTAAACCTCGAAGGTTTGCAAATCATCGAACTTGCAGAGAGCATTCAAGTAGAAAATCCACTCTGTGAGAAATGTGGTCGTAGAATGAAAAGTGCAGGCAAGAATCAGGGGTTCAAGTGTGTTGTATGCGGTCACAAGGATGTCAGTATCAAGAAACAAGAAACATTCATCAAACGCAATTTGCACCCGGGTATTTACATCCCCCCAGCAAGTGCACAGAGGCACCTTACTCGACCTTATTCTAGATTCGGGATACAAAATATTCATCCTGCTATAATGATTGCCAAATGGCACAATCCCTAGACACGATGAAATATACAATATATGCTTCGAACTATACTCTTCTACCGCGGCGTCCACCTGGCTTGCGAGTCCCATCATGAGGCATTGGTGTAACTTCATCAATGATGCCAATCCGAAGTCCTGCTCTACTTAACGCACGAATTGCTGCTTGAGCACCAGGACCTGGTGTTTTTGGTCCATGTCCACCGGGAGCTCTCACACGGATGTGAATTCCGTAGATGCCTTTGTCTTTGGCTTCTCGTGCAGCTTGAAAGGCAGCCTGCATTGCAGCGTGCGGAGATGATTCATTGCGATCTGCTTTAACCATCATTCCACCAGTAACACGGGCAATTGTTTCTGCACCAGTTATGTCAGTAATGTGAATAATACTATCATTATAAGATGCATAAATATGGGCTATGCCCCATTTTGGTCTATCTTCACCACTCATTATTCAGCATCTCCATCAAAATTCTTTTTCCTCTCATCACCTGGGAGCGGTTCTCTTTCCTCACGTATGTCCTCAATATCCTCGGGTTCCGCTGCAACTCGTCTAGCTACATCAGAAGCCGCAATCCTTGCAGGATGAGAATCATCCCGCAGTGCAGATTTCGGACTATATCCAAGATGGTCCTCTTCTATAACAGTAAGAATTCTACTGGGTGTTGTTACTCTTGAATCTCCGAGTGCAATATGTCCATGTGTGACTAACTGCCTTGCATGGTACATAGAACATGCAAGCCCTTTTCTGAAAACAAGTGTCTGTAATCTACGTTCAAGTACATCCTCTAATGTCAAGTCAAGCACATTGTCCAAGTATCTTTCTTCTCTCAGAACTCCAAATCTTGCAAGTTTGTTAACGAGGTCACTCTCTTGAAGTCTTCTTTCATTTTCTGGAATAGCCAGAAGATTTCTTGCAGTTCTTCTGTAACGGGAAAGTTCGGTTTTATGACGCCAGAGTTCTCTTTTATTCCTCAAACCGTATGAGCCTATCAGTTGTAGTTCTTGTTCGAACCTCTCAGAATCAAAAGGTCTCTTGGGTGTCACAAATTTCTTCTTTTGACGTCTTGGATCTCCCATATTATCTCACTACCTTATACTTTCTTTCTGGAGACACCCACAGCTGCGCCACCTCTTCCTGTTGTACGGGTGTGCTGTCCTCTTACCTTTAAACCAAGTGAATGACGGAAACCTCGCCATGACTTTATTCTCTTGAGTCGGTCGATGTCATTTCGATGGGCAAAGTCCAAATCCGAGCCAACTAGATGTAACATTTTCCCGCTCATTCTATCTTTCGGTCTGTTTACATACCAGTCTGGTAAATTCTCTTTTACAGGGTCCTTGATGATTGCCTCGATACGTGAAATTTCATCTTGAGTCAAATAACCCAACCTTTTCGAGGGTTCAAGTTCGAGTTGTTTTACAATGGTCTTTGCCATCCTTAATCCAACTCCCTTAACTTTGGCAATACCTTGGAGTAAAATCTCCTGGCCATCTATGTCATGGCCTGCCATTCGAACGATGTGATTGTATTCTTGCTCGGACATGGTATATAACCTCAGGCGATAAGTCATGAGGCTTGGTTCGCCTTTTGGAGATGCCTTATAACAGTTATCATCGAGCTGTAATAATTCTGAAGGTGTCTATAAGGCGTAAACGAGATAGAACAGTGGAGAGAGCATCATCTTGCCGCGCGACCAAAGTGATGATGATTCAATAAGACCAAGTTCCGTCCCTCACGATGTTGGGCCATCGGTACTTGCCCGTGTTCCAGAAGTATTGAGGGATAAACTTAGAGAGTCTATAATTGAATCCGAAAACAATAAGGAATCAACATTGATTTCAAGTAACACATTAGCTAATCGTTTCATTTACGAAAGATGGGGTATTAGGTCATCTCAAAGACGAAAATATCGCAATCTTTTTGCTCAAATAAGACGACAGTGCAGAGACGTCTTTCGAAACTTTCTTGAACGAGGTTGGTTAGAAATTCAAGATGACTCGAAGAAGCATACCTTTGGAGTCTACAAGTTCGATGACAAAAGAGGAAATCTGATATTGGGATTCGTTAAGATGGCTCCGGGATCTGAGTGGAAAGTTCGTTCTATTGGAGGTTAATTATCCTCCTCGAAATTTTCCTCATCTATTAATCTCAACAACTCATCTGCAGGAACATCTGGTACAGTGGTATCTAGATACACAAGACTGTTCTGAGAATGGAGATGGCGCTGAGGATGAGATTCGAACTCATGCCTCCGATTGGAGAATAGCTATCCAGGCGAAAGTCGCAAAGACAACTACCGATTCCAGGCTATCGCCGTGAACCAGGCTTGGCTACCTCAGCTTGTTCCATGCATGAATATGGTCTGGATTTAAGGATGACGGCAAGGTATAGGACAATTTCTAACCATTCTTAATATTGTACATGAGTTCACCTACATAATTTGTCATCATCATCTCTCTAACTTTGTCAGGATCTTTTGTATGTCCAAGAACCCATGCCAGTTTTACAAATGCAGCTTCTGAGGTCATATCATGTGCCCCCATTGCTCCAAC
>JAEORG010000418.1 GCA_016841005.1 Candidatus Thorarchaeota archaeon
GGGAGATCGCACGGCTGAAGACCGTGTTGTCCGCGGTTCAAATCCGCGCTGCGGCACCATTTTTGATTCTAACAAGGAACTTCTATATCATATAACAGAATATCAGGATGTGGAGATTGAGAAGATGTCCAATGGTCTAGTTGTTAAAGTTAAGAGATTACATCCAGACGCAACAATTCCTCATCGTGCTCGACCAGGTGATGCCGCATTCGACCTCTATTCAGTAGATGATTATCTTCTAGGTCCAGAATCAAGAGAATCTATTCACACTGGCATTGCTATTCAAATTCCAGAAGGATATGAAGGTCAAGTCAGACCTCGGAGTGGTCTTGCCATGAAACAAGGCATCACAGTAATAAATTCTCCAGGTACCATAGATAGTGGATATCGAGGTGAAGTGGTAGTCATTCTTCACAATCTTGCAAAAGATGGTTTCTTCATCAAAAAAGGGATGAGAATCGCACAGTTAGCTATTCGCCCTGTACCAGAAGTTGAATTTGAAGAAGTTGCTGAATTGGATGAATCGGACAGGGGTTCAGGCGGTTTCGGAAGCACTGGTGTTTGATTTTTCAGTAATGTACTAATAGCTGCTCTCAATTAAGTTCGAGATTGAGGCCATCCTATGACTGACTATGATGTCATCGTGGTTGGTGGTGGTCCTGCTGGATCAACCACTGCAAGACGAGCAGTTCAACAGGGACTCAGTGTGTTACTCCTTGACAAGGAGAACTTTCCACGATTAAAGCCATGTGCAGGGGGTTTTTCGGATCATGTTGAAAATTCCCTTGATTTTAGTATGGCAGATGTGATTCAACGTCGTGCATATGGTCAGAGAATCTTTTCTCCCTCAGGAATAGAAGTAAGCTGTATCAGACCAGAACCGTCAGGATCTCTCGTTATGCGAGCTGACTTCGATCATCTCCTGCTACGAAAGGCTGAGGAGGTTGGAGCAGAGGTAAAACAGGGAGAGAAGGTAATCAAAGTCACTGACGAAGGAAAGAAAGTTGTAGTTAACACCGAAGATACATCATATACTGGAAAATATGTGGTCGGAGCTGATGGTATCAATAGTACGGTTGCAAAGAGTCTAGGATTCTACAAAAGTTGGCCAAAAGATAGTGCAGCGGTCTGTGTTGAAGTTGAAGCAGAAGTAGGGGAGGATGTAGTAAAGAGAATCTGTGGTGTACCTTATCACGAAGAGGGAATTGCAATCAATATCTACTTTGGACCAGTACCATACGGATATGCATGGTGTTTCCCCAAAAAATCAATACTTAGTATAGGTGCTGGTTGTAGACAGGATAAGGTTCAGAATCTAAGAGCCAGATTTTCTGAGTGGTTTGATAAGTTCAAGAAGACTCACGATATTGAACCTAAGATTCTATCAGATACAGCAGCACGAGTGCCATTCAAAGAGCCAGCTAAGACTACCTTCAAAGGACGTGCAATATTGGTGGGAGATGCAGCAGGTCTGGTGAATCCGTATGACGCAGAGGGAGTTGTTATGGGTGTTAAGTCCGGCATTCTCGCAGCACCTGTTTTGAAAGAGGCTGTTGAATCCTCGAATCCGGGACTGTTGAAACATTATGAGAAAGCATGGAAAGCTGAGTTTGGTGATACACTCAAGGTCGGTAAGAATGTCGCCAAGATTCTCTTCAAGAGCGAAAAGAACATGGAAACAATCTGTCGACTCGGTGCAGAGGATCCAGTAATTAATGAAGTGATGTACAAGATGATTGCAGGACTTGAAAACTACAAGGTACTCTATAGAACACTCATAAAACGAATACTCACAAAACACCCAAGAGATGGATTGTCCCTCTATACCTGAATCTAGCTAGTTTCCCTACTGGCGTCAAGAATAACCTGTATCAGCATATCAAAAAGAGGGCCATCTGGGTGGATGATAGGAGTGAAGTACTTGTGACCAGCATGTAGTCCTATTACACTCATCCTATCTCTACATACAGTAAGTAAGACTCTGATTGCCTCCGGAGTCCAATGTGTGACATCGATAATACCTGCAAGAGGCATTGAACTAACATACACCTCAAACTGGCTTGACATTAATTCGCCGCTGACAAACCTACCAATGTTTTCAAGAATGGTATAATCTGCTTCAGTATCGACCTCAGATGAATCAAGTGTCATGTCTATGAGTCTTTACAGCATCTATTAAGCCCCACAGAGTCATGGATCTGAATGGATTCTAGTAGCACAGAGACTCCAGGTGACTTCATCATCCCTAGACCGCCAATATACGACCCAGGTGCCCTCTAAAGTTCGCGAGATGTGGACATGATTATCACTACTCAGCTTCTTCGCCTGATTGATGGCATCCTGGCTTCGTTTGTATTCGCCATCCAATTTATACACCTTACCCCCCAAGAATCTCCACTTGTCTGGTGTCATGTATATTGGTGCAGAGTTATCCTAATAACCACCCACACAATTTGGTGCAACGTCGGAATCTTTTTAATCGGAAGCAACCCGAACCACTTTGCCATGGGCCGGTGGTCTAGCCCGGCTATGATACCGCATTGACAGTGCGGTGGTCACGTGTTCAAATCACGTCCGGCCCACCACTTCTTACTGATTGTTTAGAAATACATCCCAGCACGCATGGGGTACTTCTTTCTGAAGACTCGATTAGCCGACCTTTCTAGAGACCTTCTAACACTTAGAATATCAGGACCAAGTCCACTAAGGTCTGGTCGAGTAAGGACAGGACCATGTAGAAGATGATCTATGTTTCCTCTTTCAATTTCAGCAGGAAGTAGCGGGTCTCTATGAAGTATATCATGTAGATGCTGCTGAATCTGGGCGGGATTGGACATTGACTCAATCAGAGCCTCAATATCCGTCTGAGTAAGATTTCGAGAGCCAAACTCAGGTGATGTTCGAATAGAATCAATTACATCATTTGATTCTGGAAGTTCAGTACCTGCCCCAGTAACCTCATGTGGATTTACCGGAATTATCCTGAGCTGAAATGCAGAGTCATTTCCTACAACAAGCATATCTCCCACTGGTGTGCTCATGACCCTCCATCCTCTAGGTGACTCTGAATATCTCTTAAGAATGCGTGGGACAATCTCATCAGCAGGTTCAATTTCAGGCACGGGAGTCCAATCATCCTATGTACTGGTCGTATATAGTATTGGAGGAACATCAGATAAAGCTGATTGATGGATATGAGTTCTAGCTCACAGTCTTGCTGAGAGTGCTTCTCCAAGTGACCGGGTGGGTGTAAGGCCACCTCTTACAATACTGCATTCAGACTTAAGTGAGTCCACCATTTCTGATATTTTCCTATCAATCTCTTGTGCCTGCTCTTCCCATCCTAATGATGGATCATGTAGGTCATCATAACTCAATGTATAGATGAAGTTCAGAATCACACCGTTGAGTGGTACACCTACTGCAGTAAAGGTGATTCTTCTAATCAATTCAGGACCTTCGAGAAATGGGCCTCTGTAATAATCTGGTCTGTACATGACCACTGCTGCCTTACGCGCAAAGTCCTCAAAATCCTCAAACCTGTCCACTACTACTGGTTGAGCTGTGTTGTTCCTCAAATCGTTCATGTTCTCACCAATTGGTTCCGTGCAAAGTCCCTCTGACCCCATTATTTCCAGTGGAGCCAGTGGAGGATCTACGTACGTACGGGCCTCCCGGCCAGCACATACATAATATATACTAATTTGTATATAAATATTTTTATTCATTTATTCTAATAAATTATTGTTTGAATAAATTATACTGGAACACGTGTTCCAACTAAAAAAATACAAAATTCTTCATTGTCAAATCAGACATCTAAAATGTTTGGCAGACTTTCCGAATTCTGGAGATCTGTTTTACTTTGACATACGCGAGGTATTCAAAGAGACGGCTGATTACCTTAGATTTGGCTCTAGCAGCAATTGATAGAAAGAATGTGTAACCTTTGAGTTCTTTCTCCAAGGCTCTGTTACATACGAAAATTCTTGGATCCACATCTTCTCTTGTCAAGTCAAAAGGCAGCTCATCTGGCGAGTCATACCTATCAGAAGCTTCTGTAATCTCTTCTAGTTCTGCAATAATCCCCCTAGCCATCATATTCTTGAGATGGTCCATGAGTTCTGCTTCAGTATCTGCAAGAACCATCAATAATGCCTTGACCTGAGGGGATTCCACATTCAGTGCAGCGTTGTGATAGTACTGAAAGTGATTTGCAGTGGTTGTATGAGCTAATCTAAGCATAGCTTGAACGGGATTCTTTAGACTCATTGGGATGCACGTATTGTCTGACAAACTTGCACAAATGACTTTCTCTTATTACAAATCAATCAGAAAGTACAGCAGACACGTCTTAGTTCCCGGATTTGCCTCATCTCAAGTAACGCCAAGTATTCGAAGAGGGTACTGACAGCCTCAGACTTGGTTTTGGTCGCCATTGTAAGATAAAATGTGTATGTCTTAATGCTCTTCTCTAAAGCGAGATTACAGACAAACATCCTGGGGTCTGATTCAGCCCGAGCTGGGTCAAAGGGGGTTTCATCTGGCATTTCATTGCGGTCTTTGGCTCTATGAAGCTCTTCGATCTCATCAAGTATTCCAGAAGCAATCATATGCTGTATCTTGCCCATCATCTCAGATTCGGTCTCTGCGAGTACCATCAGAAGAGCCTTTACCTCTGTAACTTGAGAATTCTCTGCAGTACGAAGAAAGAATTCATACTGGGATTTAGCTGTCGCTAGAGCAAGCTTCAACATTGCGTTCAGTGGATTAATGCCGCTCACGTTCAACCTTGAAAATACAGTGAAGGGTGAAAAATAGCACTTTCTGTTACAGATTATCAGTTATTTCTGGAAAGCCTGTGGATTTACTAGATATTCAGATACAAGTTTGTGTTCAGCATCTGACATGATTCCTTTGAGGAATGGGAGTCCTTCATCAACGAATTTAATCAGTGGGTGCAGATTGATACCTAGTGACAGAGCTGCCTCATTAGCTCCTTGCTGTCGGTCTACTATTACAGCAACATCATCGCAGGTTACGTCTGCAACACCCCTCTTCTCTAACTCCACTTTCACTTGAGCTCGAGCTGTTACTTTGCTGGTTAGACCTGTGACTAAGTCATCAACCAGACAAAGAGCATCTCCGTCCTCCAATACACCTTCGACAAGAGTATGTTGACCATACGATTGTAGTACATTTTGTAGGTCTTCTTCTGACTTGACCCCAGTGAGCTTTCTAGTGTGAACTGCAGGTATTCCTGACACCAGAGATACCGCAGTGGCAATAGGCACTCCTGCAAAAGCAATGCCAACCAACTTATTGATGTGGGGTGCTTCTTCCTTAATCATCTGGGCCATGGCTTTTCCGACTTTTAATAGAGTGGTTGGAAAAGAATTGACCAAGCGTAGTTGAATGTAGAATGGACTCCAAAGTCCTGAGATTAGTGTCCAGCCCTCAGGTCTATCTCGTTCGGATGTCAATAACATCTTGTTTTGATAGATATCAATCATGATCTCCTTCTTGAGTTTCTGAAGCTCACTAGAATTCATCAAGTATTGCACCTATGCCTCTGTGAAATGACTTGCTCTTAACTCTGACTCCTCTTCTTGATATAATAGCACAAAGACATCTATATTGCATTCAAGAAACGAGTCTTGATCAATGTCGTTTCTGTTTTAATCCTGTGAAGATCACTGATAGAATACGGTTTCTTCGAATTACAAAAATGACTACAAGAATCGATATAGTCATTCCTAGAGAGAATCTTAAGAACCAGAGATTGTTGAAATTGGCTTGGATAGCTCCTTGAGTCCAACCAATAAGGAGGAGGATGGGTGGCACTAGAAGAAATGTAAGCGGGTGGAATTCGTACACTTCTTGAGAGATGTTCCCCAGTTGAGAGAGTTTTGTGCAGACCGAACTAAGATGGTTCGTCACTAGACTTGAAACAATGAATACAACCGAGGCTCCAAGTGTTCCATTGATGAGATAGAGCCAGACACTATTTCCAATATTGTCAACTGCAATGTCAGTAAATCCATTCATCTCTGAAAGAAGGACTAGCACTGATCCTGTGATCAAGACAAGAAAAATGTCTAATGCACTGGTTTCTGTAGACCAAGACCGCATCCCGTATACGATTCGTATCTCAAGCCCAATTAGCATGAAGCTGCTAGCTATTATGATTGAACCGAGATGCCAGGGCACTAACATTGGAGTGAAGATAGTATTGATACCAACAGCAATGATTGCAAGGCTAGGTACCAAGGCCAATCGAACCCACCTAGTTAGTGGAAGTAGCACTCTATCAAGCAAGATGAACAGAATAAATCCGAAATAAAGGACTGGTAGGAACCAGAGATGTGTCGATTGATTTGGAGGACCACTTCCATAGAAGAACCAGAAGACAAGCTGTTCAGGTGTCAAGTAAGTATCAACTGCATTGGGAACCAGATAGAAAAGAATCATGATAATCGTATACAGACAGAAATATGGCACCATGAATTGCTGTCCTCTTACTTTTGCAAGTCGCTTCAATCTGTACCGATATTTCTCAGAGTTATAGGTAAGTCCCGCTAGAACAAAGAAGAGAGGAATGGCGAAACTGCTTAGGTGAGTTGTCACTGGATTGACTAGTGGAATAATGGAGTGTACCAGGACTACCAGAATTATTCCAATCCCTTTGGATACATCAATCCACTCGATGCGATTTGATGAGTCCAAAGAGTCAGGCATAATGTTGCTTACTCTCGTTTGTACTTGAGACCTTCGCCTCTGAGTATTTGAAACCTCAAGGGAAGATAGCGGCTAATCTACCATGAATCATAATGAACTAATGACTCTTCATACCGATCTTCAGCTGGTTTCTCCTCAGCAGCATGACCCATAGGAATTACTGCTAATGGAATGATATCATCTGACATACCAAAGGAGTCCTGTATCATCTTGATTCTTTCTTCAATTGGGTAGATTTCAAGCCACATACCTCCTAGCCCAAGACCATGTATTGCGAGTAGCATGCTGAGAGCTGCATTGGCACAGTCCATCTGCCATCGGAGTTCCCATTGCTCTCGGTTCTTATCAAAGCAGACCATAATAGCCACAGGAACATCTCGTATCATTTTAGCGTAAGGATATGCCTCAATGATTTTTTCCATCTTTTCTCGATCTTTCACAACTACAAATTGCCATAGTCGCTGGTTTCCCGAATTCGGAGCACACATAGCTGCTTTCAATACCTGATGTATAATTTCATCAGACACGTCGCCCATACTATATTTCCGTATACTCCGTCTGGTATACAATGCTTCTAGAACATCCATATTTCCTGATTCGCACACCTTTCTATTAAGACACCTTTTCGACGCAAC
>JAEORG010000419.1 GCA_016841005.1 Candidatus Thorarchaeota archaeon
GTAGCTACCTCTCCATGTCTTTTTCCATTATTACCATTGTTTCTGATTCGTAATCTTAAGTCAGAGCAGAGCCGAAAGAAAAGTGTGCTTGTAACAGGAATACTTGTTTTTGGTATTCTTTCATCATTAGCTGTATTCATGTCAATCTCTGTTTTTATTGGATTTTTCATCATTCAATATTATACCTATATACAAGCAATCCTAGGAGGGATAGTAGCATTTCTGGGAGTTGTAACTCTCTCTCATACTTTACGTGAGAAATTGAGATTGACTAGATTGAGTATGTCTGATCCTGGAACTCCAACGAGTTTGATGGGTGTGTTTGTCGTAGGATTCAGCTATGCATTACTCGCTGCTCCATGTACAGCTCCTGTTCTTATCGTCCTTCCACTAGTTTTCAGCACACAACCGAACTTACTAGTAGTACTATTCATGTTTATGCTCTTGTGTATTGGAGTTGCAATCCCCTATCTAGCAATTGCATTAGTGACTGGGGAAGCAAGAGATAAGATGGCTGCAAGACTTTCGAATTCTGCAAGGAAGATTGAGATAGTTGTTGGAGTTTTCCTTATCATTCTAGGGATATGGCTCATGATTCCTGGATTACAGAGCTGGTTCTATCAGATAGGTTTGATTCAGTAAACTCCCTAATGTAGATTCATTTGAGTTCTTAATATGATGGTTCTCATAAACATGTATATTAAACACTGACTAGCCCCAGCAAATCAGAGGTATTGAAGGTTGTCTGATATCGATGGTGTTGAGACGAGTAAGCTCTACACCAACCCAAGAGTGATGATTATTGCAATTGATGCACTACTCATTATGCTTGGTTTCGGTATTGTTGCACCTTCAATGGCATTCTATCTCATTGCACTTGAGGGAGGATTATCCCAGGCACCTGGTCCAGATTATATTGTACCTGACACAGTGGTTGCTCAATTCTCGCTAGTTCTGGGTGTGATGATGGCTTCTTTTATGGGTACCAGAACTTTGTTTGCACGATATTTCGGGGGTTTCTCAGATACACACGGAAGGAAACCAACACTGGTTTTAGGTCTAGTCGGGTATGTAGTACTTCTTATCTTGTTTGGACTTGCTCAAAATTGGATACATCTTCTGATTATTCGATCATTACAAGGCGTTGTTTCAGCAATGGTTTGGCCTGTAGCTGAAGCAGCCTTGATGGATATCGTTGGAATAGAACGAAGAGGTGAAGGACTAGGGCTCTACATGATGGTTTCTAATGTTGGATTCATTCTAGGACCTGGTGTAGGTGGGTTACTCTATAACTTCTGTAGGGATGTTCTTCTTCTTCCAGTACCTGATGTTTTCCGCGTTCCTTACTACATTGGTGCTCTGATAACCCTACCTGCAGCGATTCTTACAATGTTGATTCTCAAAGAAACCGCACCAGGAAAGGTGAGCGAAATTCCTGATAGTGAAAAATACGAAATCCAACTTGAGCCCACTCCGACTTCAAGTCCTTCTGAATCTGATTTGCTTTCCACCAAACGAAGTCGCATGATCAAAGTGATTTACATCATGTCATTAACCAATGGGATTGCAATGGGTTTAGGTCAACCTATTTTCCAGCTTTTCCTCATGAGTCATATTACAAGTGATATTGGGATGATAGGACTGATTATTTCAGGGGCTGGAGCCATTGGAATGTTATTCTCAATACCTGCCGGTCGTGTTGCAGATCGACGTGGCAGAAAGGGCTTGGCTGTTTGGGGGGCTGTAGGAGCAAGAGTATCACTTGGTGCATTACCTTTAACTACAACTCTTGCAGGAACCAGTGTTATATGGGTTGGGCAGAGTGCGTCTATGGCTGTGTCGCAACCAGCTTTGAGAGCAATTCAAGCTGATATTGTTCCTTGGAAATTGAGGGGGAAACTCTTTGGTACTATTCAAGCTTTCTTCAACGCTGGTGCAACCATTGGTCCTCTCGCTGGCGGTGCATTATATGGCATCTTCTCCCTGATGGTTTTTCAACTAGGACCATTCTTGATCGGAGGTTATGTGATTCCATTCTGGTTGGCAGCGAGTATAGGTTTCTTTGGAGCACTTTTACTTTGGCTTTATGTAGAGGAAACGCTTCCTCCCTCTACTCCAATCATCGAAGTTAAGGATGACGCTGAGATTGATGCAACATAGAATGCCATTTTGAATGGCGTTTTACCAATAATTTATATACGAATATCAATGAGGTGGGTTTACTTTACTAAGTAATGACAGTAAACGGAGGTGCAGATACAATATGAAGTCGATAAGAAGGATTGAGAATTTTACATGGGTCTGCACTGAAACTGTCGGAAGTGCCTAAACTTCCTCTGCTTCTTTGTATCTGATAGTCAATCTACACGTCGTGACTTGATATTCAATGAAGGACAGTTGCAGTATGTAGGCACCTTGTTCTCAGATGGTAATTTTGTGCTACTAACGTAAGGCGTGTAACTACTCGGTCAATGAGAGTGAACAAGAAAATTGCAAAGTAAAGAAAAAACTCGGAGCCGAAACAGATCCCATGGAGGGTTATACTAGTGGGTGCTCCAGTAGAGAAATTCAATCCCCTGAAACCAAGTGCATTGTCGCAAAAGCGGCAAAATGAGCGAGGTTCTGAATGGGGCAAGAAGGTAAAGATCTCAGAGATCACTCTAGAGGACGTAAGGCAAGACGCTATCCAGTTCGGATTGGCAACAAAGGTTGTCTTCCAGATGAAGGCAGGAAAAGAAGCCTCAATATATCTCGCCGAATGGAAAGGTCATCCCATTATCCTAAAGGCGTATAGACTCTGGCAGACTGCTCAAGCTAGTAAAGAACGTGGTGTCTATGCTCCTGGAAAGATGTCTATGCTGGCATCTAAGGAACATGATATGCTATCCTTATGTTTCAAGGCAGGAATGAATGTACCAACACCCATTGGACGAGTAGGTAACTACCTCACAATGCGGCTGATTGGCGAAGATATTGAACCTGCCCCGCAGCTAAAAGATGTCCAACTAGACGATCCGGATGCAGCATTAGATGCGATATTGGATCAGTATCTCATTATGTACTCTAAGGTCAACTATGTTCATGGCGACCTAAGCGGATACAATATCCTTTGGTGGAAGAACAAACCATGGATTATCGATATGCCTCAAGCATATCTAGTAGGACCTTGGGCTGATATGAAGAAAGTGGAGTCGTTGCTTCGACGTGATATTGTCAATGTTCTCTCCTACTTCAAAAGATACTACGGCATCCGAAGAGATGCAGATTACATAACGCAAGTGTTCCTTTCGGAGTATGTACCTGAGAATCTGAGAAACTACAAAGAATCATTCAGTGTTCCTGAGGAGGTGCTTTTCAATGAGTAGGATTGAGAAACATAATCCACTCAAATCGAGCGCGTTAAGTCGTCAGGAATCTGTAATGAGGGAGGGTAAATGCGGAAAGATTCAGTTCAAGGAACTGACACTAGAACAGGTCAAGAAGAGTGCGATTGAGTTTGGTCTTGTTACGGATGTTCTCTATCAGCTTAATGCTGGAAAGGAAGCATCAATCTATCTTGCGATGTGGAATGAGCATCCAATCATCCTCAAAGCATATCGACTGTGGTCCTCTCCTCATAAACTTTCAACACAACACGGATACATCACAACTGGTGGAAAGAGAACATACTTGGTCACTGCAATGATGGAAGAAATCGCAGTGAAAGAGTTTGATATTCTGACGTGGTGTTTCAAAGGTGGAGTTCATGTACCAACACCAATAGGCCGAGTTGGACATTTTCTGACAATGAGGTTCATAGGAGATGGACTTGAGCCTGCCCCTCAGTTGAAGGATGTGGAACTTGAAAACCCCGAGCTTGTACTTGACCAGATTCTAGATGACTACCTCTTGATGTATAGCAAGGTGCACTATACCCATGGTGACCTTAGCGCATACAATATCTTGTGGTGGCAAGAACGCCCCTGGATAATTGATATCCCCCAAGGTGATCAAGTCAACAAATGGGCGAATATGAAGAAAGTGGAACTTGTCCTGAAACGCGATATAAGTAACGTACTCAATTACTTTGAGCAATATGGTATTTACAAAGATGAAGAGTACATTCTGAACGTGTTTCTGGATGAATACATACCTTACAACTTGCGACATTATCGCGAGTTAGACCATGGAGGTGAGCTACTATGATGCAGTTGCCAAAGAGTGCTGTCATAGTGTTACAACACTTGACAAGAAGTGGTCCGATGTGTCCAGTAGATATCAGCCAGACTGCAAAACTGGCTCCCAGAACAGTTAGCCATGCGCTAAAGCGCTTGGTGAATGATCAACTGTGCAAGAAGATACCAAACTTGCAAGATATGCGTCGGCCACTCTATATGCCGAACTATGAAGCAGCGAAGAAGATGGTGAAACGATATGGAATGGATTCTACAATCGGTAACCAGCTGACTTTCATGCTCCGTAAATAGTATCGTGTGAGGTTAGGAAAAATGAATGAGAAAGAAGAAACAATCACATGTGACGGGTGTTACAAACCCTGTACTCCAGATGTGCCTGAAACGGAGAAAGATAAGTCGACAAAAGGCAATCTCATTCATATGGATAGCCCTATGTCAACTTGGTCTCGTAGAAATGAGATTTAGACCTCTGAGTGAACTGTCAGACAGGGCGATAGAATAAGTACAGATGACCTACGAGACTTCTCGAAGTCATCCTTTGGGGGGAGTTTTCATCTATCGAAGACCGTCTGCAATCATATGAATCGATTGCTTAGGAAACTTTTCTCAAGACGACTCTTGATACTCCGGGAATCTTCTTGAGACTGTCCTCAAGTTCCTGAAGTGTCACTACTAGCTGGTCAGGCACGAAATAACACTCATAGTAGCATTTCTCGCCTCTGAGACACACACCAGTCGTGAAAATAATGTCGCTTAATTTTGCATCATTGAACGCGAAGTTCAATTGCTTGAGGAAGTTTCGGCTCAGGTCACTGATTTCGATACGTAGCAGGTAGATGTCGTCTGACGCTACCGGAAAGATCTTCATCACGCGGTCTTTGTGATGCATAACTGTAAGAGCCGCCTTTTCCTTGATATCGGCTACAAACTCCGCCGGGAACTCAACAGGCTCGCCTGGCCTGAAATGCAAGATAATTGCTGAGGTTGCACCCTCTCTGTCTGTCACCATCGCTTGTTACGTCCTTTTAGTCCTTATCGCCCTGTAAGGTCTGCTCTTCGGTTTGTATGTTTCTATCATATTAAGTTATTCTGTTACTACTCCCTTAATTATGATATCCACAATTCTCTCCAAAGGAACCTATGATTTATGGACATCATCCCATTTAGAGCTGTCGCATCGGATAATTTCTAAGAATTTCTATCAAAAAAGAGTGTACGAGTGCTTTGAATGGAGCTTGATTGGAATTAATTAGTGTCTATTCATTGAGAAAACCTCTATGAATCTTCCATCTGTCAACTACATTCTCACCATCTACAACATAGATAGTATCAAAGAGGTTGTTTGTAAGACATGTATGATTTGGAAGAACTCTTAGTTTATCTTCAGGTGTCTTCTTGGATAGGAATGATTCTTTGTCAAATTTCACTTTACCATGTTCTTGAGATAGTGAAACGATTGCTGAGGATGGGTCGATTGTTCCTGCATCATAATCCACA
>JAEORG010000420.1 GCA_016841005.1 Candidatus Thorarchaeota archaeon
AAGTGACGGTGAGTATATTGATGCTTATTCAGAGCATGCAGATGAACGAGAAGTTCCTGCAATGATGTTTCTCACACCAGAAGCTACTCGTGAGATTGAACCTCTCGTACACCCTGATGTTATTGCAAGTGTGTATTATGAGGAGTTCTTTATTGATCCCTTCCGTTTATGCCTTCTTCAAGCTCTTGATGCAAGAAATCATGGAGCCATTGTCAAGACCTATTGTGAGGTTATTGGTTTTGAATTCGTCAACGATTCAATACAGGGAGTTGAATACTATAATCGAATCACAGGCACAACTGAGAAAGTAAAAACGAAGCTAGTAGTGAACGCTACTGGTCCTTGGGCTCATAAACTAGCTCAAATCGGAGGTTCGGAACTCGACCTCCGCTTAAATAAGGGTGCCCATGTAATCTTAGACCGGCGCGTTGTTAACGTTGGGATCACATCGAAGGCTATCGATGGTCGTTGGATCTATTTGTTTCCCCACGAAAACACAACCCTCCTAGGCACAACAGCATTGGATACGTGGGAGGATCCAGACAGTCTGGTGGCAACATATGATGAGATTGAGTATCTTTTGAAAAGTATCGAGATTGTCGTACCATCCATCCGTGAAGCTAGGATCATTAGAACAATGGCTGGGATTCGTCCTCTAGTTCCAGAGTGGAAGGTTCCTGAGGACAAGGTTACACGTGGATATCAGGTTATAGATCATGAAAATGGTTTGATTAGCTTCACAGGCGGAAAATTGGTTATGTGCAGACACATGGCTGAAACAGTCACTGATCTCGTTTGCAAAAAACTAGGAGTAGATACAGCTTGTACAACGCACGAAATGCCTCTACCCGGTAATGAGGATGATGTGGATATCGAATCATTGGCTGATACATTTGGAATAAGTATGCATGCCTTGGAAAGGATGCGCGCTCGCCGCGGGACTGAGATATTGAAGATTCTTGAGTTAACAAAAGATCATCCTGAATGGAAGACTGCAATATGCACATGCGAACCAGTCATCGAAGCTGAGATTCGATATTCCATAAGAGAAGAATTTCCACAAACATTGAACGACCTCCGTAGAAGACTTCGGTTGGGTACAGGACCGTGTCAGGGGACCTTCTGTACGTATAAGGCCGCCTCAATCCTTTCTGAGGAATTAGATCTGCAAGGTGACGACTTTCTTGTAGATATTTTGGATTTCCGAGCTGAACGATGGAAAGGTATACGCCCAGTTCTGAGAGGAGAGCAACTAGCTCAGGAAGAATTAGCACAGGGAATGTATTCGTGTGTTGGGAATCTTGACCAGTCTGATGTCGATTATGACGAAAAACCATGGGAGGAGGGAGTTTAGATGGATATGGATTGCGACCTACTTGTGATAGGTGGTGGGATGGCTGGTCTTGTTGCTGGAACTGTGGCTGCGGAAACTGGTCTTTCAACAATTCTCCTACGAAAAGGACAGAGTGCAACTGCATATTCTTCTGGAGCTATTGATGTGATTGGATACCTCCCAGATGCCTCTGAGCCCTTCATAACACCTGAGGAGGGTCTCACAGCTGTGGCTGGTCTTTATCCTCTACATCCCTATAGCATTATAGGATATAGAGAGAGCATCAATCCTGAAAATGTTGTAGACGAAATTGTCAAGAGAACCCACGAGGCAATAACTTGGCTCAAGAATCACCTAAAGGATTCAGTAGCTCCTTTAATTGGAGATTTCGAGTCAAACATCTTCCCAATAACGATTCTCGGAACGACAAAACCAACATGCTTAGTTCAGAAGACAATGTATTCTGAAGACCTTCAAACACGGGAGGACAGTGTTCTACTCTTTGCAGGTTTCTCCGGAAACGCTGATTTCAATCCTTCAGCTGCAGCAAAAACCTATTTGGAAGAGAGAATCGCGATTGGAGAACCACCTCGTAAAGTTGGGCACTGTGTTCTTCAGGTATCACCATTTGGGAAGTCATACAACATATCTTCCATTGAGATTGCCAGGCATTTTGATCACGAGAATTCTATTGACGATCTATCAGCTCAGCTGAAACCTCAGGTGGAACAACTAGGAGCTACTCATGTAGCAATTCCTCCAGTATTAGGCATTAAGATGGCATCCGAAAATAAAAAGAAACTAGAGAGTCAAATCAATGCAGAAGTGTTTGAGCTACTAGGATTTCCTCCATCTGTTCCTGGCCTAAGATTACAACTTGCTCTTGAAGGAGTATTCAAGCAGAGTGGAGGAAAAATGATGATTGGTCATGAGGCGACTTCGTATGTGAGGTCTAATCACCGTTTGGAAAGAGTGACTGCAAAAGCTCCTCGTAGAGAGCTCAATATCACTGCAAAGGCTTTTCTTCTCTCCTCTGGCAAATACATTGGAGGAGGCCTGATTGGAGATGAAAATGGGATTCGTGAAACTGTATTTGGACTTATGACAGTCACAGATTCTTATCATTCTGCAAAACAGATTATACCCTCTCGATTTACGAACCACATTGCAATCAGTCCAGAGGGACATCCAATCAATTCATGTGGACTTACATTGGATCCTCACTTTAGACCTGTTAATGAAGATGGTATTGAATGGGCTCCCAATTTATTCTCAGCAGGCGCTATTCTCGCAGGATATGATTATTCCATTGAGAAAAGCGGCTTGGGTGTTGCTGCAACCAGTGGTTATTCCGCAGCGAAGAGTGCAATTGATTTCATCAAGGAGGCGGCCTGAAATGAACGAAGATGAAGCCTTCGACTATGTTAAAGGCACACTCAAGAAAGAGAAAATAACTCCATATCACTCCCATGAACTTGAAATTGTGAGGTCTGTCGAGAGTTGCATAAATTGCGGTATCTGCATCAACCACTGTCCTGTTGTAGCTGCTGTTGGTACAGATCGTTTCAGTGGCCCTCGAAACATTGC
>JAEORG010000421.1 GCA_016841005.1 Candidatus Thorarchaeota archaeon
ATCACAAATCTCGTCGGGATATTGCCCCTTAGATAAAATAGCAAATCAGTCATCCAATCATATTCGTTAATCATTACATATCGAAAGACAATCATCAGGTCTTCTGCAATCATTCCATGAACTGGCACAACTGGTGGTTTTAGATCGACTGGATATCTGTTCCATGCGGAGAATGCAGGGGAGTTGAAAAGAAGAACTGTTTCGAAGTCATTTTTCTCATAGAGCTTGCGACACAGAGCTTGCCCCATGGGATTAAGACCTAAAATAACTGAATATGACTCTGTTATTTTTCGCTTCTTGTAGACCTCTAGTATGGGGCTTATCCATTCCTGTTCAAATGTTGGCATCTTTTCTTGCCCGAATGTTTCTTGATTCGGATGGTTAATGACTGTTTGTCTTACAATTCTGAAGCTACATGAATCGAAATGGCATTTTTACTGGTTTTTGATGCTCGGGTCCGAATCCGATTGATTTATGTGGAAGCCAGTACGCGCCCCGTTCGCGTATAACTAGTGGTGAGTGAGAACTCATGGACAAGTACATAGAAAGCGTCTACAATCGCCTCATTGAGAAGGACCCTGATCAGAAGGTCTTTCATCAAGCAGCGTTGGAAGTACTGGAATCTCTGGAGCCTGCTATCCAGAAATATCCCAAGTATCAAGAATTCTCTATCCTCGAGCGAATTACAGAGCCTGAGCGTATAATTCAGTTCCGTATTCCCTGGAAGGATAAAGATGGTAAGATTCAGGTCAATCGTGGTTATAGAGTTCAGTTTAACTCAGCCCTAGGACCATACAAAGGAGGCCTTCGTTTTCATCCCACCGTCACTCAGGGTGTGTTGAAGTTTCTTGGGTTTGAACAAATCTTCAAGAACAGCCTAACAACACTCCCGATGGGCGGTGGCAAAGGTGGTTCTGACTTTGATCCAAAGGGCAAGACCGATGCAGAGGTGGAGAGCTTTTGTGAGAGTCTTATGTTTGAACTCTACCGTCACATTGGTCAGTTCATAGATGTACCTGCAGGCGATATAGGAGTAGGTGGTCGCGAAATCGGATATCTTTATGGTGCATACCGAAAGATCACAAACAATCATGGAACTTGCGTCCTTACTGGAAAAGGTGCCGGTTGGGGTGGTTCATTGATTCGACCTGAGGCGACAGGTTATGGTTGTGTCTACTTTGTTAAGGAGATGCTCAAGACACGTGGTGAAGAGATCAAAGGTAAGACTGTTGTTGTTTCTGGCTCTGGGAATGTTGCTCAATATGCTACAGAGAAGTGCATAGATCTGGGTGCTAAGGTCATTGCATTAAGTGACTCAACTGGGTGGATTCATGATTCTGATGGTATCGACAGAGAAAAACTAGCATGGATAATGGATTTGAAGAACGTTCGCCGTGGACGTATCAAGGAATACGCTGAACACTTCAAGGTAGATTATACAGAAACCGCCAAAGGATCTCCATGGAGTCTAAAGTGTGACATCGCACTTCCAAGCGCAACCCAAAACGAGGTTGATGCAAAGGAAGCTAAAATGCTAGTTGACAATGGAGTACTCGCGGTTGGCGAAGGCGCCAACATGCCTACAGTCCCTGAAGGTATAGAAATCTTCCTTGAAGCTAATATTCTCTTTGGACCAGGTAAAGCAGCCAACGCTGGAGGTGTGTCTGTTTCTGGACTTGAAATGGCTCAGAACAGTCAACGATTCTTCTGGACAAGAGAAGAGGTTGATGCCAAGCTGCACCAAATCATGCAGAGCATTCATGCAAATGCCTACAAGACATCCGAACTATTCGGTAAGAAAGGCAACTATGTCGTAGGTGCAAATATCGCAGGCTTCCTAAAGGTCGCCGATGCTATGATTGCACAAGGCCATCGCGTATAGATTGACATTTGCAGGACCCACTCTTGGGTTCTGCAATCCTAACTTTTTCTAAAACTAGCTGATCAAGCTATCTTCTTATAATCTCTAAAAGTTCTGCAAGTCTTCGTTTGACATCCGATTCTACTGTACTAAGTTCAGCTAACTGACGGATATGCTGAATACGATGTTCTCGGTATTTCTCGTCTGTGATTTTTCCACTGCGCCGTTGCACCTCTAATTTATCTGATTCTGCATTAATTTCGTTGCGTTTCGCTGTGACTAAGTCAAAGCCTTGTTTCAGAGACATCCATTCAATCATTGCATGAGACTTTTCTTCCTCAATTCTCTCTCTTCTTCGACGCTCTTCCTCTGCTTGCTTCAATTGTCTGTTAGCAGCCCGAATCTCTCTCTGAATCTCGTATAGTCGGCTCTCTACCTCTCTTTTTACCTGAACAATTTGGGTGGATTCTGACCACTTCTCTTTATAGAGCCTAATATGTTCCTGATCTGTTATTTTTCCTCTTTCTAGCTGTTTGTCAATATTACTAAGTTCACCTTGGACTTCTAGGAGTTGCTTTTTGATCTCATCATATGATTTCCGGAGGGAAACCCATTCTACACTATATTGAGATAGCACCTCTTTCGGGTCCACATAGTATGCATCTTCTGGTGGAGATCCTTCATGATGACTCATAAAATGCTGCTCCTTTTGCGTTTTCATCAGTTATTGTCTGACTTAAGGTATTTTCTGAGATAACATTTTCATTTGACTCATGAATTCTTTACAAACCTATCTGCTTAAGAGGTAGAAATGTACATTCCAAATCTGTTGTGCTTGAGAATGAAAATCGATGTCGATCTAGTTCCCAAGGATCAAAGAAAAGAAAAACCAACTGATGTCCTTCAGGTTTCTTTTGGTACAGTCTTTTCTGATCATATGTTTTCTATGCGCTACCTTAGTGGCCATTGGACAGACATGAGAATTCATCCATATAGGCCTATATCACTTAATCCTGCAGCCTTGTGCTTGCATTATGGCCAAGGAATATTCGAGGGTATGAAGGCTTATCGTAGAGGTGAGAAAGTTCTCCTGTTCCGACCGGATATGAATTTTAAGCGTCTTAATGCTTCTGCTGAACGGATGGTCATGCCCACCATCGATGTCGATTTTGCACTGGAATCTTTGATGGAACTATTGAGGATTGATTCAGACTGGGTTCCTGAAGTTCCGGGCAGTTCTCTCTATATTCGTCCAACTATGATTGCAACCGAACCTAAACTCGGTGTGCGTCCGTCACAAGAGTTTCTCTATTTCATCATCCTCAGTCCTGTTGGTCCTTACTTCAAGGAAGGATTCGCTCCTGTAAAGATATACGTCAGTGACAAATATGTTCGCGCAGTTAGAGGTGGTACTGGTGCAGCAAAAGCAAGTGGTAATTATGCAGCTAGCCTTCTTGCAGGTACCGATGCCGCAAAGGTCGGTTACTCTCAAGTTCTCTGGCTTGATGCTTTAGAAAATCGGTTCTTAGAAGAGGTCGGTACCATGAATATAGCAATACGATTCGACGATGAGGTTGTTACCCCTCCTCTCTCAGGAACTATACTTCCAGGGATTACAAGAGATTCTGTTCTCACGCTCATCAAGGATTATGGAATGTCTGTGAATGAAAGAATGGTTTCCATAGATGAGGTAATTGAAGGCATCTCCTCCGGGAAGGTCAAAGAGATATTTGGGTGTGGGACAGCTGCAATTATTGCTCCCGTTGGCTCTCTCTGGTACAAAGATACACCCTATCATGTTGCTAATGGTCAGACCGGAGAGTTAACTCAACGACTCTTTGATGACTTAATTGCAATCCAATCAGGAGCGCGGGAAGATCCCTATGGTTGGGTAGTCGAGGTGGACTAAATCCACCCACAACTACTCGTATCTCAGTTCTTCGCGTTCCGCATCCGATACATCCGGCTCCTCCGTTTCCAGACTGTCCCATTCCGGTGGTGGGTCTAAGGATGTTTCATCAGTAGGAGGTTCTGGAACATCGGGTTCATAGAAAATTTCTTCCTCTGGAAATTCCTCCTCCACCTCCTCTTCTTCATCCTCATCAAGGTCTTGTAATCTGAATTCAGCTACAAGTTTTCCTTCTTCGATTTTTTCTAGAAGCATTCTGAACATTCGTTCGACGACAATACTCCTTCCTTTTGCTTCGAACTCGATATTTCCAATTTCGAACTCGACTTCACAATAGTCGGCCTTTTTTTTCCCCTTTTTTTCTGTGTCAGCCTCGACTTTTTCTTCCTCTGACATAATATTCAACCTACTCGTTCGTAATACTTGATACCTAATAAAACGTATAGATGGTCCGAAGCATTTTAGTGCAGAACTGTAGGAATGACAAGATGTCGAGGTGGTTTTTCTGCCATCACAACTAGTCGTTGATTTCACTAAATGCACAGGTTGTCGAATCTGTGAACTCGCATGTACTGCAAAGAACGAGGGACGGTTTCAACCAAGCCTTGCTCGAGTTAAGATTATCCGTTACGATGATTTAGGAATCGATATACCCAACGTCTGTGGTCCATGTGAAACTGCACCTTGCGTTGACATATGCCCTGTTTATGCTATGCGTCGAGATCCAGTCACTAAGATGACCTTTCTAGATGACGATAAGTGCATACTCTGTAAGTCCTGTGTTGGTGTCTGTGTAAATGGAGTAATTCTTCTTGACACAGCACGAATGAGGATAATCAAATGCGATCACTGTGGAGGTGATCCCGAGTGTGCAAAGGCTTGTCCAACAGGAGCAATAACATACACCGACGTTTCTGTTGCTCCTTCAATTGACCGACACAGTAAGATATCGAGTTATCTCAGAGAGATAGACAGGACTGCTCAAGAGTCCAGTGGAGCTGAATGAGGTGACTGCTGGCGGCTATAAGGGTAAAATCCTACGTGTTAACCTAAGCGCGAACGAATTCCACGTAGACCCTCTTCCTCAGGAATGGATAAAGGATTACATTGGTGGCGATGGTTTTGGTGCTAAGATTCTCTATGAAGAAGTACCAGCAGGCGCCAATCCATTGGGCGTTGATAACAAACTGATTGTGGCAACTGGTCCCATCACTGGTACTATGTGGCCAATGAGTGGAAGGACAGTTTTCATATCAAAAGCCCCCCTCACTGGAATCTGGGGCGAGAGTCATGTTGGCGGTTTCCTCGGGCCAGAGCTCAAGTATGCTGGATACGACCTGTTAGTTGTTGAAGGGAAAGCTGAAAATCCTGTTTACATTCAAATCGAAGATTCACATCTCGAACTCTGTGATGCATCAAAGTTATGGGGAACGACCACTGATCAGGCTACTATCAATATCAAAAAAGCAAACTCGGATCCTGATATTCAAGTTGCCGCGATTGGACCTGCTGGAGAACGCTTAGTGCGATATGCTTCAGTGATGGTAAATCATGCACGAGCAGCGGGACGTACCGGGATGGGGGCTGTTCTTGGTTCAAAGAACGTGAAGGCAATTTCGATTCGCGGTCATGGTGGTGTTAATGTGCATGACCACGAGGCATTCTTTGAGCTTGCAAAGAAAGCTCATTCACGTGTTCGTAATAATCCACAAGCAAAAGAAATGGGTAAGTGGGGAACATGGATTCTAACTGCAGTTAAACAAGAGATTGGTGAATTACCAACCTACAACCATCGTACAGGTGTTTTTCCTGGATATGAGAAACTAACTGGTGATTATATCAGACCAAGATTCACGATATCTGATAGGGCTTGTTTTGGTTGTAGTCTTGGTTGCAAAAAGGTAAACTATGTTCAGACTGGACCATTTGCTGGTACTCTTGAGGAAGGTCCTGAGTATGAAGGATTAATGGCATTTGGTAGCTCATTGGGAATTGATGATTACGCGACAACCCTGAAGGCTAATCAAATTTGCAACCGCTACGGTATGGACATAATCTCTGCAGGCGCGACAATTGGTTTTGCTATAGAGGCTTTTGAAAATGGCTTGATTACTGAGAAGGACACAAATGGTCTCAAACTTGAATGGGGTAACCCAGAACAGACAATTCGTTTACTTGAGCTAATTGCACAACGCAAGGACTTTGGAGATTTACTCGCAGAGGGAAGTAAAAGAGCTGCTGACTCAATAGGAAAAGGCTCCGAGAAATTTGCAATTCATGTAAAAGGGATGGAAGTTTCAGGTCAAGATGGTCGTACACATCGAAGTATTGGCTTGGGACATGCTACTGGTGCGCGAGGCGCTGATCATCTTAGAAGCTTAGTTGTTGTAGACCAGCTTGGTTATGAGGATGTGGCTGCAAAACGCTGGGGCGTTGACAAACTTCCTGAGATTATTGATCCTTATACAGAGAAGCATAAAGCAAATGCAGTCTTCGAGAGTGAAAACTCGTATAGCATTAGGGATACGCTTATTGTGTGTTGGTACTCAGTATCTTGGCCTCCAATATTCTGGATGGAAGACTTTGCAGAGATGCTGCCACTTGCAACAGGAGAGAAGCATTTGGGGCAGGTTAAGAACCTAGTAGAGATTGCAGAACGCCAGATAACCCTGAAGCGTCTTTTCAATATACGGGAAGGAATAACCAGAAAAGACGACAATCTTCCAGACCGGTTTACAAAAGAACCAATGCCTGAGGGTCCAGGAAAAGGTCAAACTGTCAATCTTGACCCTATGCTCGATGATTACTATAAACTCCGAGGCTGGGACTTGGAAACAGGACTACCAACTGAAAAAACCATTAAAAGACTCTCATTGGAGTGGACCAAAGCCCACTCCTAACGAGTTTCACATTC
>JAEORG010000422.1 GCA_016841005.1 Candidatus Thorarchaeota archaeon
AACAATCGAAGAATAACTCCTCTCTCTCTTGCTTTTTTTATAATGGATATAGATTCTTCAAATGCGTTCTTCATAACTAACCTCAACTATCAAACAGCAGCAAAGCAACATATACAATTCGTCATATGCATGATAGCAACTGCACCCAAACAGCAACGTTAATATTACATTCCCTGCCGACTCCCCTACTAAGCCGTCGTGGCTCAGCTAGGTAGTCACATCATTGAATATTGAGGGATTGCTTGACTTTCATTAGCATATGAAAATCAAGTAGGTGAAAACGAAAACTGAAATTTACTTCAAGTGCTAAATCAATCTTATCCGCACTAAAAAAGAAAATAAAAATTCAGAGAATCAAAGATGCAATTATCGATCTAGTCAAAGGTGGAACTATCGGAGCTGGGATTGCAGTATCTTTCTTTATTCTAATCGTCGTTTTTTTCATTGCTGGCAGCTATTTGATAGGGATTAATGCCATACCAAATACCCCGGTGGAGTTCATAAGGATTTCATTTATTGGCATATCAATAACATATGGTTCTCTTCTTTTCTTAGGGTATAGAAAATTTCTAGCAGGTAGTTCTACATGGACAGAAGAGAGTTTTTCAGAGATTGATGATCACTATCACATTTGTTGTTTGGCAGGATTAGAATCCAAACAAGTACTTGAAAAATACAGACGAACAGGCATTCCTAATTTTGCTGGCTGCGATACCATATCGACACGACTTCATATTGAAACGAACCTCTTCTGGCTCTTTATAGGAATTCTGTTTTTAGCTGGTGGATTGATATTAAGTTCAATCCCCGTTGAGTCGTGGATTAATACAACTGGATTTATGATTGCTTTTACCTCTTGGATTTGGATTCTGATGGTGATTAGTGAAGGACTCATAGGTCGTATCAGAAGATTCCAATACTGGCGGAAATTCTGGATTCAATATTGGGAATTTGCCAGAGATTTGAGTGCACCAGCCAACCGACTCATGGACCAGCAGTTTGACTGGACTCTTGACGGTGACACTGATTGGGGTGTTGTTGATGAGAACAAATATTCCGAGTATGTTCGAGAAGTACACAAGAAAACGCGTAAGATGGCTCGTAAAAGGCACCTCCAAGGAAGGGAAGATTGGCCTAAAATAGAAGACCTCGCAGGATTTGCAGATAGAATGATATGGTTTGAGAATATGAAAGAAGAACTAGATTATATTGAGATTTCTGATGATGAACAAAAATGGTTCCCGATAGAAATACTTGATGAGCTGAAATCACTTGACAGACTGGAAGAACCCAAAGAATATCCCCGATTGTTTCGTTGGTATAGAATTTTGGGGGCATTAGAAACCTATAGACAATGGCCTGAGCCAATTGAACAATTAACACTCGCTTTGAACTCTGCCAATCAGAACCAGCGACGTGAAATTTTTCGCTTCGCTTCAGAACGTCTGCGAGAATTTAGAGATTTGCCACACTTACCTGTTCCTGGATCGATGAAGTGGATTGCACTACTATATGCGCTAGTAATTGCCGCTTCACAATATGTAGCTTCAATAATCTATTCGATTCTATTAGCCTTTAATGGATAGTATTCTAAGAGCAGATTTTTGAGTGAAATTATGGTTTGAAAGGACATGACTATGACGACATAGTAGCTATCCTTGTAAATCACTATCAAAATATCTATGCCTGTTAGCCTGTCAGTACAATTTCTTCATCTAAATCTATTCCATAATCAGAGTCTTCGTGTTCAGTGTTTTTCACAGTAATCTTTTCGCCTTTATATCGCTTGACACCGACACCATTCAAACGGGGCTTATGATGAGAAATTAAAGCCAATTCGATATTTGCCAAATCCTCATCTGTTTTGTTCCGATTTTTGACACAACCAAGTCCGATATAGATATCTTCATCATAATCATGGATTACGGTCTTTAGTGCTTCGTGTTTATTGAGCAATCTGTCAGATACGGTTTGTTTGGATGTCATTCCAAGATATAGAACCTCCCACTCGTTCTGTTTTTCTATTGCAATATAATAAAGATTGTATTTTGGATTGAATCCAGATTGTAGCCCTGCAATAACTTCAAACACTTCCCATTCAATAGTGTACACAGCCATATCATATCACATCCTACAAATCATAAAATGATCATCCATCAAGTTTCAATGTTTCATGATAAACATGATACATGTATGAACCTAGGATATCGTTGGTTCCTAAAGAGGGAACATTGTATCGTTTTTCCCATTCTTCAACTGACAAACCAAATCCACTTGGAAGAAGTCTTGCTGGAATGCCATACCTACGAGCTAAAGAATTACTAAAACTCTGATTCATAGAATAGTTATTTAGTCCTTGAAGAAACGAATGTGTCAACTTAGCAAATACCTGAACTTCACTATTCAATAGTATCTTTTTGCGATACACAAGTATTGATCTGTTTCTTCGTGTGTCATTTACCTGCATATAGTGATAGTGATGAATTCCCTTCGAATAGGTGTCATACTGGAAAGTCAGAACTTCATTCTTGAGATTCCGAGTTAAGAAGAATTTTTCAAGATTTACCCTGAGCAATGCAATTCCTGAAGATTTGTCAACTTCTGCTCCATGTATGTATTGATATGCTGTAATTCCACCAGTGATATCCAAATCAGGCGCATTTTTCAGTAATCTACTTTTTACATCTGCATATAAATTCCAATCACGTTCTTTAAGCATGGTTCTTATCGCCCCTCCGATAAATACACAGCATTTTCTTTTAGATAGTAGTTAGTTATAAGGTAAATGATGACTTTTTGCGAATTTCGCGTTCTAGATTGGATTTGATGGAATCGTTAATATTGCATTCTCTGCCGACTCTCCCAGAACAATGCCGTCGTGGCTCAGCTAGACTCATAAACTCCTCTCTGATTTATTCCTTCAACTTGCTAAGAAGCTGTTCCATATCAGCTGGAAATTTTTCACAGTGATTCAATAGCTCATCAACATTACATACTGACCCTGCCATTCCCCTGTATTTATCTTCATCAAACTCTGCTTCTTCTTGATGAAGCAATTTTACCGCACCAACAAGTGCCTCTGGTAATATTTGTCTGAGGAAGATTTTCCCTGGTAGATTGGCGCAGACAAATCCATAGTTTACACTTCCTGAAGAATCAAAACACTGTTGTTTGAGATTGTCATAAGTTTCCTTGATACTAATCTCTGTGTATTGATTGGAAATATTCTGCAGAGTGTCCTCAATCAAGGTTTTTTCCTCAGACAATTCCTCGAGTGCTTCTTTCTGTGTAATTTTCCAACGCTTCCCGGTTGATTTCTTGCGAAGGATTGGTCTTACGATATTTCCGAGGTCTGATTTTATTATCAAGAGGATCCACTTGTTGAGATAGTCCTCAATTACTTTAGCTAGACCCATATCAAACAAACTTCTATTGGAATCATTATATTCCACACCAACTTTTCCGAAAAACTTCTCTAAAGTCTTTGAAATTGTCTTTTCTGTAATCACGAGATTCTCTATCTCTCTAACTGAGAGAATGAACTCGTAATCCTTTTTCCTTGCACGTTTTTCATCTCTATCAAGAATTACAATGAATGGTATTTCTGGCGTTTGTAATGTTTCATCACCTTTTGCTATCAGGTCTACTACAGCTCTTCCTATTTTGCTAGCTTCCTCTACACCTCCTAATGGTACGAAGAGTGGCCTATGCTGCTCGAACTCATCAAGCCTATTGAACCTGTGTAGAATCTTTTTGATTATCGTGCCATCTGATTCGCCTTCAACAAGCAATATCACTCTGGAAAGAGCGGCCATGTGCTTCATAAAGCGACTGACTTTGATGCCCAAATCACCTAGAAATTGAATAATATCTGCTTCTGATCCCTTTTTGACCTGAGTGTGGCCATCATCATCCAATGTGACCCCATAGATTACCACATCACCACGAGTAATTGCATCATCTGGAACCGAGGAAACGATGGTTTCTGAATGAGTGGCTATAACAAGCTGGCCTTTTCCGTGGTTTAGAAAGAAATCAATGATTTTGGGCTCTAATTTTGGATGAAGATGATTTTCGGGCTCATCAATAATGAGAAGGTTCTCTTCCTGATTCTGCATGAACGCCATAGCCATTAAAAGCTGCTTCAGTCCATCACCTTGAGTCCCCAACTCAAAGTCTCCATTCTTCTTTTTGATAATTACTTTCACTTGTCCAATTGTAATATCATATGAAGGATCAATATCTTCAATATCGGGAAACACTTCTTTTACTAACTCTACAATTGACTCAAGAGCATATGAAGGAGCCTTATCACGTGTAGTGGATTCACTTGTGTAGAGAAGATACTCTCGAATTCTGTCTGGTGTCGGCAACTTCCCTCCCAGTCCACCCTGACCAATCGTGTCGGGTCTATCAGGCGGCAACTTTCGTGGAAAATCCATGCATCTATGAACAAGGAATTCATACATTACTTGAATGTATTGAAATAGATGAAAATCTTTTGAGTAAGGGCCAACTTGCTCAAGAAATAATTGCTGCCATCTCTTTTCGTAAATCCCCCACTCATGTCTTATTCCGTCTTGAAACTGATCCCAGTGACTCTTGAAATGAAAACTACTGTCGATTTTCCGAAATACACTCACTTGAATTTTCATCGGATTAGGGAAAAACACATTGGCATAATCACGTAGTTGTACGAGAAACCTATTCCAATATACTTCTGATTCAGGGTATCTTGCAATACACTGGGTTTTCATAATGCGAAAGGCTTCATAAATTGCATCATTTCTGTCAACATCTGTAATTGTTAGCGTCGCATCAATACATGCAATCTGATGCATCTCTGGTTCTTCTGAACTATCTAATGCAGCAAGAGCTCCCTTATTGACGACTTCGCTATCAACCCTTTCTTCTTGGGTCGTATTTAGTACATAATTCAATGATTCCAGAATATTGGATTTTCCTGAGTTATTAGGACCTATTAGAATTGTTACTCGCCGCCCCAACTCGATTTCCAATGGATTCAGAATTGAAGTGATGTTTTGAATTCCAATTTTGTGAATTATAACCAATCTAGTTTTCCTCTTGCAGATTTGCACTTGGTATTCCTTATTCCCCCGAATCAGGAAACTCATTTTACCAACTTATAGATTCCTTTTCATATTTACGTATTAAAGACTAATCAGCAACGTTAGTATTGTATTCCCTGCCGACTCCCCTACTAAGCCGTCGTGGCTCAGCTATGCAGAGCAGGTTATCCTTGGAAATTTGGTGCTAGCAACCACCTTGTTTTCTTATCTTTTCTTTATCTAGTTCCCAAGTGGGACGTCCATATATCATCAATTCTCTGCCTTCTCGTATGGCCCGGTTAACAGTGCGAATATAGTGCTCATATCGTTCGCCTTCAGATTTAGCTTGTTTCCTTGCGATTCCAATCAGTATTTTGTCCAAGTCCTCGACTAATTCTTTCTCTGTAATTGCCTTTGTTTCAAATCTAGTAGCACGAGTTAATCCAACCACTTTATACGAACCTCTTGGATAGAGATTTTTACGTATATACACGCCCATATTGAAAACATCCCAAAAGCATCCGCGCCAGATTTTCACATCTGCAAATAAAGTACCAAATGAATATCGGAAAACTACTCTATAGTCATCGTTTTTGTATTTATCAAGTCGGACTATCTCTTCTTGAGCCCAATCCACATCTTTTTCTTCCGGTTTGATAATCCCAATTATGAGCCTTGAGAGATTATCAGTTGTTCGCGTCGGAAGTCTATCTCTGAAGCGAGGTGGCACAGGCAGATCTCTCTTCTTGAGAATCTCGGCAGATTGGATTCGGATTAGCAAGTCTTCTTTTTCATTTTCAACCATTCTATTGAGTCTATCAAGAACCGGTTTCTGAATCTTATCAATATCCTGAAGACTTAATGTATCAACTGCAAGCTGTCGAATATACTTACTTGAATCAGACAACAAATCAGCCATAGGAATATCTTCCATCTGGTTCATCTTGGCAAGTATTTGATCAATCATGTACGTATTGCCTGTTGACGCAATTTTCTTTAGAACTGGTATACATGCTGGTTTTGGTATCTCGTAAAGGGCATCAATGAACCACCTAGATAATCTATTTTTCTGCGGTTTTTTGAATAGTCGTTCAATAGCACTAATTGCATCCTGTGAACCTAATTCAAGCAGAGCAAGAAACATCTCTTTAACATGGAAGCAATGACTGCCTTTTTGATTACACCGCTCTAGTTCTACTTCCAGCGCTTTTGTAATAGCAGGATTACTCGATTTGCCCAACGCTCTGTAGAAAACAGGATTTCCAGATCCTGTCAAGTGCCTCATACTACTTGGAGATCCCCGAGCGATTTCGAGGAAATATTGAAGATGATCTGGATTTTTATCCAACCATTCAACGGTATCTGTAAGTATCTTCTCAAGTTCTTCCTTTTGTTCATTTTCGTTTAGATATGAGTTAAAATAACGAATATCTAGCATATCTAGTTCTTTTCTGATCTTGGAATCATTTTCCTCCATTATGCTTCATCCTCCATCTTTTCACTATTCATCGGCTGCGTATTTCCAGAAACAGCAGTAATCCGTAATGCAGAAGATAATGAAATTGGATGAGTTGGAGCATAGGTGGATATGTGATTCTCTAAGTGTTTTATACGCATCTTGGCTTCTTCAATCTCAAGGTCCATTGTCCTATTTGCTTGCTTCAGCTGTTGCTGGACAGCGTAGCTATTTTCATAGAATGGATTAATAAGGCGTTTTTTCAATTCCTTGACTTCTGCGTGAAGACTGGTAATTGTAGTTAGATTGCTCTTGAATTGTTGGATTGTATAATCTAGGGAAGGATCGGATTTCTGCTTTTCTAGGTACTGTGAAATATCGTAATATCCAGATGGAGCTGACAGCAGAAACGCAACAATTAGAAGTATTATTTCATCACTTGATATTACCAAATTCACGGATACAAAAACAATAACAGCGATTGATAGCAAATAGGGTGAATAAACAGCAAGTATCCGTGGAATACTAGACAAATTCTTCCCTCCGTCAGTTGATTTCAATTAAATCCTTGATTTTATTCCTATTGGTGATTGTATTCTTTCGCTTCATTCGATTTGTATGGGGTTTGAAAATCACGACTTGTAAAAGATAGGCGATACCTCGATTTGGTTTGGTTTTTGGATTCGACTTTGTGACAATCTATTGTTCATCGATACATCCTTTCAATTTTCGGGGAATCTATTGAGAAATGATTCTTTTCCATCTCTAATTAATATCAATGCGCTCTTTCTAAGATATTCAATTATCACTGGAACACGTTTACTCGCTGTCGTGACTAAGTCGGTAGAGCAGCAGCTACTTGATGTATAGTGTGTCATGCAGCTAAAGCCTGTTGCCTTTCGGTTAGGTGACCGAGAGCCAGACAGTTATTAGTCGGAGGTCTATTGAGCTCTTTTCTCTGTACGTTCTTTTTCGAGCTTGGAAAATTCTTCCATCCATTTCTTGCTCATTGTTTCTTTAAGTACTTCAGGGATTTTTTCAAGCGCTGTTTTTGTAAAACCCTCAGCAATTTGTAAACGCAGTTCATCCAATAAGTGACTATCAACTACAGTCGTGATTCTAGCTGCATCATATCGATCAACTAAAACATTGCGTCGAATAAGGACCTCATAAATCGCATCAAACTTCCCTCGTTTTGAATTTTCAATGAATCTAATATCACCAGTTGATAATCCCATCTCCCATGCTTGTGTAGATCCTCTTATGAGTTTATCATCTCTCAGAATCCAAAGGTTAAAGCAAAGCTCTTTTCCCAGTGCATAGGTAAGTTTGTTACCATTCTGTTGTTCGCCAGCAAGAGTGAAGGTTCTCTCAAAAGAAATAACCAGTGCAAAGCCGAGAGTTGTGCCTGCAACCTCAACCCATAGAGGGTCGTATTCTCACTGCGACAACCCAGTTAATATGATAAATGTGAGAGCTGCAGAGAGTATACAAGTAAAAATCCATACATACAGGTCTTTCATCTTAGTCAAAGTTTTCTCTTAAAGAAATATAGACCTTATGACTCCAAAATAGAATTGCTAATATGTGGGCATCACATTCTTTCTGGAATCTATTTAAGACACAGATGCTCAGAAATTCTTAGAATCGATCAATAAACGATTCATTTTCTTCTTTAATCAGAATCAAGATGCTATTCCGTAAATACTCAATCAGAACTGGAATGCGTTCGTTTGCTGAGAATTGCTTCTTTTTGTCTAATGGTGTCCCATGACTTGTTGGATTTCTAATAGCAAAATAGGATTCCTTGATATTCGTTTTAATCTCCCGGGCATCCAAGTCCTCGTTTGATAGTACAGCTGCAACTCTCCTAGCAAGCCTTGAGCCTTTCCCAGGGTTTCTATCCATTGGTAGATATAATGACTCGATTCCTCTGATTACTTCTGAAAGAATCTCATTGGGTGCATCAAGTTTGTATATAGCATTAGAATAGCATTGGTACGCAACTGCAAGGCGAGTGTTCTGGTGATAGGGACCCATCAGAAGATCTTTTGGAATTAGTTGAGGAAGGTCAATAATATGGTATTTCAATTCATCGAAGTCACTATTGGTGATCAGACGCCCTCCGCGCTCGTGAGCTACAATGTTCTCAGATTTTTGAGGTGAATTAGAAACAAGTGACTTGGGATTCTCAAAAATCATGACTTAATCGATACCAGGTCTGAAGAGCTTTAGAGATATGATGAGCTTTGCTACGTAATCGTAAGGCTGTTCAAAATGCTCATCGGGAATGAATATTGTTTCGAGAATTGCACTAGGAATTGTTCTCCGGGTTCTTAGCCAAAATGCAGGATCGCCCAATCCACGTTCGATCATCAGATCTTCTTCTGTGGGGGTTTTAATTGTAATATTCTTGTATTGAAAATCACTCTCAAGATAGAAACCTATCAACCAGATTGTTATTTCCCAAGGAATAGGCTTGCCAAATAAATCATTGAGAAAGATATTAGTGATGTCCGTAACTGGATCTGGTGGAACGTTCCAGAAGTGATTGTGCACAACTGATGCAAAAAAGAAGAAACCATCTTTTTCTAGGTTCTTCAGATGTTCTGGGTGGCTCGACTGAATAAACTCGTGTGTATCTTGATACTCCTTTGCAGGCATTATTTCTGCTTCGAAGAGATTACGTAGGTCATCGTGATGGAATCTACAAATTACAGCATTCTCAATTTTTGTTGAGCTCATCTGCGTAAACTTGCCTTGAGCTACCCTTCTGGTCTCTCTTATCCGAGGAATTACCATGAATCGGATTCTACTCTCTTTTTGTGCTCTACCTACCTTATTGATAGATAGTTCAGCTAGTTTCAGGAGTAAATCCTCAAGCTCGACCATTCTTGGCTCACTAATCGGAGTTCAATGAGTTATCTCATCAAGAAAAGATATGAATGTTGCACCCCAACAGCAACGTTAATATTGCATTCCCTGCCGACTCCCTGATTATGCCATCGTGGCTCAGCTAGGTAGAGCGACAGCCTGTTATCTCTCACCCGCTGGTCGAGAGCCAGACAGTTGTAACGCACTACATTTCGTGGTGCGTGACGAATGGTCGGAGGTTCGAGATCCAGCCCCCTTGCGAGGCTGGGAGAGTACCCTCCCGATGGCGCTTTATATAAACAAATATTTTATTAAAACTATGAGAACCAGTCAGTCCACTCCTTTTTATCTAACCAATCTTCAACGAGAGTCCTTAACCAATCTTCCACTTTGTTTCTCTTATATTCATCATTAGGTGGGCAGATAGTTCCCCAACGAATAGCATCTTTTTTAGTACTGGTACTTGCTGAATGCCGAACAGAAACTCTCTCCGATTTTGGATAATATCTGGTCATAGGAGATGACAATGTTATTTGAATGCCAAGACTCTCTGCAATCTTCTTTTCATCTTCAATAAGATTGTTCGAGGAGTTTCGGATGACCTCAATAAGACGCTTAGCTGAATGCGATTTGTTTGTATCATCATTAAACTGCAGCTCTTCCAATTTGCCATATGCCAGATTATACTGTGGAACAAGCCCCTTTGTTTGTGTTCCTTCATCGATGATAAGTTGAATCTCTCGGCGAGAAATCAGCGATTTGAAACGATGTCTACCACCTTCGGCCTCATCATATATTGCATGATTTCTATTCCACGCAAAGCCTCTATGAGTTGAAAAGCTACCTTCCTCTGGAATAAGCTCTTCCAGGTATGCGCGTCGCGCCTCCTCGGACCAATTGGTGTAATTACTAGGGAGTCCCGGATTCTGAATAGCCTTACTCCCAGGCGTCATTCCCTCGTGAATCATCATGAGACCTATTTGGTTCGGAATGTGGCTTTCATAGACTCCATGATGAAGTTTGGGAACAAGAGTGATATCTCCGAAGTTTCGAAGAATCTCTTGAACCTTAGCAACACGTTCAAGATTGTCTTCATTGTAGCTAATTCTCCCAGACTCTGCAAGATAACAATCACTTGCTATGATAGCAGCAAGACGAGCTTTGAGAACTTCTAGATTCCTACCTTCAGGGAAATGCGGATTCTCTATTCCTGCCTGTCCATTGATGCCTGTAACCTTTACGACATGGCCTTCTAAGTCAGCGAGTCTGCTATCAGATGTGTCAAGATAGATTCGGATCACTTTTCCTTCAAGTCTTGTGCTCTTCTCATCAATAGGACGTACCCGAGCAGTCTCACCATGGGATTCGTGAATAAGTTGCCGTGTAATTTCATTCAGATGTTTTAGTGACTCACGCTTACCCCCTTCGATACCAAGTCGGTTCCCCAAATCCTCAACAACACTACTTAGGTCACGACGGTCTTTGAAGTAGTAAAATTGCTTCTCATACGCATCAACGAGTTCATCAGGTCTAGATTTTGGAATCCATGTGTAGATTCTACAATCTTCTACTGCAATTCGTGCACGGATTTCACCTAGACCCATTCTCTTCGAAAGACCCTTCTCAATCTCGTGCTGTTTTGTACGAATTGTCGGTTCAATTTGACGAATCTGTTCTTGGCTGAGAACTTCGCTGAAGTCTGCATATCGAATCCTGTTATTGTCATTTACTGGAGCTTTGTTAATATGTTCTAAAGCGTCCGTCATTTGATCTACGGAGAT
>JAEORG010000423.1 GCA_016841005.1 Candidatus Thorarchaeota archaeon
TAGTCCAACCAGTGCGAGAAGAAACGATGAACCGAATCTTCCCATACCATATGCGAACTTCTTATAGAATGGTAACACTCTAATTACCTCCAAATCGAATATTTACATACGGTAAGCCGAGATTTAAGTCTGCTCAGAACGCTCTAAGAGAAGCGCTGGAGTACAAGAAGAGGTAGCGCTATCTTCTAAGCGGATTAAACTCCAGCGGAACTCTAGGACCTGATATCTTGGTTCTTGTACATTTCAGGATCTGCATCAAACGTATCTTTGCAATATTGAGCGCAGAAGTAGTACGTCTTCCCTTGAAATTCGCTTGTCAAAGTTGCTGTTGCTTTCTCAACATCCATCTTGCATATAGGATCGATTGCGATAGTAGATTCCTCCTCTATTGGTAAAGAATCAACATCTTCATACGTCTTTGGATCTGCTTCGAATGTGTCTTTACAATTTTGACTGCAGAAGTAGTATCTCTTCCCATTATGATCACTGAACAATTCAGCTTTTGCAATATCCACTTTCATCTTGCAGATTGGGTCTACAGCTACATCATCTTCTTGAAACGCTGGTGGAGGAGTTGTTTCTTTCAGGTTCATTACGCGCTTCGGTTTGAATCTATTTAGTGTTAGAGCATTTGTGACAACGCTTACACTTGAGAGAGCCATCGCAAGACCAGCAAACTCTGGTCTTAATACAATACCCAAGGATGGGAAAAGTAGTCCAGCAGCAATCGGTAACAATGCAATATTATAGACTAAGGCCCAAAAGAATCCTTGTTTAATCTTTGACATCGTTCGACTACCCAGCTGAATTCCAGTGACGACATCAAGTAGATCATCTTTCACGAGAACTATGTCCCCAGTTTCAACAGAAACATCTGTTCCTGACCCTAATGCTATACCTACATCAGCCTGAGCTAAGGCAACTGCATCATTTACTCCATCTCCTGCCATCGCAACGATTCGTCCGGTGCTCTGAAGTTCTTTGACTTTCTCGGCTTTGTCAGCTGGAAGGACATCTGCTAAAACATTCTTAATACCTACAGTTTCAGCGATTGTTCTTGCAGTCGCTTCTTTGTCACCAGTAATCATCCACACTTGAATACCCATCTGCTTCAAACTCTCAACTGCCATTATTGATGTATCCTTTAGTTTGTCTGCTATAGCTACTAGAGCAAGTAATTTTCCATTATTGGCAGCAAAGATTGTAGTTTTTCCTTGTTCTTGAAAGTGTAATCCTTTCGTTTCAATTTCATTGATATCAACATTATTCTCTCTCATGAACTTATCATTGCCCACAATAATCAGTTGACCTTCAACAGTTGCTTGAACTCCTCTTCCAGTCGTTGAAGCAAAATCAGATGAAGGAGGAATGTCAATGTTGAGTTTCTCTGTATATTGAACAATTGCTTCTGCAAGAGGATGTTCACTGTTCTTTTCTACGGAGGATATTAAACGCAAAGCCTCTGCATCACTAACTTCCTTTATGGATATAATGTCAGTGACAGTGGGTTTGCCAATTGTCAATGTTCCTGTTTTGTCGAACACTATTGCATCGACTGTTGGTATTACCTCAAGGCCTTCTCCAGCCTTGATCAAAATCCCATTTTGGGCACCTTTTCCAATCCCGACCATTATTGCAGTTGGAGTAGCTAAACCTAATGCACATGGGCATGCTGCAACAAGCACTGCAATACTGAATGTTAGGGCTTGGGTCCAATCAACTGCTGTACCAGTTATAGGAGATACGAATCCAATAATGGGAGACACGAAGTACCAAAAGATGAACGTGGACAGAGCCAATATAATAATAACAGGAGTGAATTTACTCGCAATAGCATCAGCTTTGCGTTGTATGGGTGGCTTATTTGTCTGCGCTTGTTCAACAAGTTTAACAATTTGAGAGAGAACTGTATCCTTTCCGACTTTAGTTGCTTGTATTTTAAGTACTCCATTCTTATTGAGGGTTGCACCTACGACTTTATCGCCAACACCTTTCTTTACAGCTATTGGTTCACCAGTAATCATTGACTCATCTACACTCGATTTACCTTCGATTACTTCACCATCTACTGGCACCTTATCTCCTGGTTTAACTAATACAATATCTCCAACCTCAACATCTTCAATTGGAAGCAGAAGTTCTTCATCATCTCTAATGATTGTAGCAACTTTTGCCTGCAAATCCATCAGACTTCGCATTGCCTTAGACGTGCGACCCTTTGCTATCGATTCAAGAGTTCTTCCTAAAAGAATGAAACTTAGGAGAAGAACAGCTGAATCATAAAATGGCGAATAAATCGTCCATTGAGGAATAAACGTCGTAGCTACTGAATAGAAATATGCTGCGCTAGTACCTAACATTATGAGTGTGTCCATATTGGTCGTGAAGTGTCGTGCAGCTTTTAGGGCAGATTTGTAGAATGGATACCCTGCTACAAACTGAACAGGAGTTGCAAGTAGGAACATGATGTACTTTCTCATTACTTCTGATGGCACTAATGATGAAAGCACTCCAAAGTGCATAAGAACAACAGGAATGGTTAAGATGACTGAAAAAGCAAGAAGCATTGAGTAATATCGGATTTCTTTCTCACGCGCTAATGATTCTCTATCTGCTTCTATCCCTTCTGCTTCTTCTACTTCTAAGCCAATATTCTTGAGTGACTTTTTAACAATCTTGTAAGTGACAAGATCATCATCATATTCTATCAATGTGCGGTTTTTATCTTCAAATGTTCGAACTTGAATGACTCCTTCTACAGTTTCCAGAGTATTTCTTATCTCATCCCAATCTAGAGATTCAGTTGTACCGCGTAAGGTTATAGACATGGTAGATCGTCGAGCTCTGTATCCCGTAGACTCTACTGCTTGCTCCAAAACAGTCCTATCCACTGCTGAAGGTTCATACTCGATGACTGCTTTCTCATCAAGTAGACTAACATTTGCCACGATAACCCCATCTTGTTTCAGTAAGGCATCTTCGATTTTTGCGACACAAGAAGCACAATGCATACCTTCAATCCGCATTGACATTCTTGATGTTGATTCTTTAGGAATAGATTTTTGGCTCATCGTACGATCACCACTTACTCAATTAATATCCATTACGATATATCGGGTACGATATATATATCTTTGGTTCTATTCACTTCAAGATTCCATAAAGTGATAACAAAGATTATTGACTTTCCCTGAAGGCTTTTGCACAATGGACACAACAGAATGCCATCTCGACACCATCTATCTTTTCGTGATGAGCATCTTCATATACTCTAGCACCACAACTAGCACATACTTCTAAACTGGAACCAAGAGCAGAAACAGTAATAGCTGCAAAACGTTTGAACAATTTCTCACTAAATTGCTTACCCTTCTTGGTAAGTGAATAAACGACCTTTCGTTTTTTCCCAACTGCTTCTTCTTTCTGAGTAACTAGTTTTTTCGTTTCAAGATCCTGCAAGAAGGGATACAATGTTCCTGGACTTAGATTCTTGCCAGTTCGATTCTGATAACCTTTCATCAAACCATAACCATGTAGTGGTTTCTCACTTAGCATCAAAAAGACATAGAATTGAGAGAAGTCAGAAAGCATATCTTGAATCTCAATTTCTATCTTATTCTCTTGATTCGCTTCTTTTTCAATCAATTCTGTCAACATCCCATTAGAACGTGTAACCTTGCCGCTAATTTCCTGAACTTATTGGATAGATTAAACACATCTCTCATACACATTCGTATAAGAGTTATCTATTAGTGGAAATCCATCAAATAGAATATACAGTATAGCCGCTTCATTACAGATTTATCTTGAAGTAATATATATGTATCCATAGTGATATATCTGTATAGATACACATTATTAGCACCTAGAGATATTTCACTAGAATCGTGATCAAACACATATTTGCACAAAAAAGAAGAAGTGTAGGTGTGAAGGTTATCAGTAATCCATAGAGTATTCACCTATATTTAGATTACGAGATAATATTAATCCTCTACACCTACTTCCAGATTATATTTCTCAGGATTTGCATCAAACATTTCCTTATGTTGCTGACTCATGAAATAGTATGTTTTTCCTTTATACACGGATTTTATGTTGGGTTTACCCATCATACCACAAACAGGACAAGTTGCCATTGTTCTAGCCACCTATTTTCCATTCCTCATCACCGGAGATAGAACGCTTGAAGGAACACCAGATGTATATTGGCAACAATATAATCTCGCAGACCTATTCAAACAATTTTATATCTACAGAGATATATCGGAACAGAACATATATTGTTCTATTAGCTTATAAATATATCGTGAGAGATATATCTTCCTAGTAAAATATATGCAATTTGTAGTAAAAGTCCTTCCACAATTAACCCATGAAGTGGTCAGTTTGATGATGATACATCTTCATTTTCCCAGAATCATCAAAAAGCATGACAAGTGAATTCTAAGGGATAATAACTTATTACTAGCTGAGTTCTTTTTGAATTCCAATGAAGACTAAGAGACTCCTCTGGTGGCTTCTTGCAGGAACTAGAGGGGGTGCAAATCGAGCTAGAATCATCTTGGCGTTGCACGAATTCCCAACAAATGCCAACCAACTAGCGGAGCAGCTTAGTCTCGATTACAAGACCGTAAGACACCATCTAGATGTGCTGATCGAACACAGAGTTCTGATTCCCCAAGGAGAAGGATACGGGACAACATACTTTGTTTCGGAAGATATTGAGGATAATTTTGAAGATTTTGAACAGATTTGGGAGAGAATTGGGAAAACACGCTTTAAGGTAAATAACAAAGAAAAGGTGTGACAATATGAACAACAGACAACTTACAGCGTTACTCGTAATATCAGTAATTGTAGCTGGAATTCTTGGTTATATCTTCGCAATAGTGACCATCCCCATTGCCATGATACCTAATTTTCCAGTTCGGCCAATTCCACCTGAGGTCATTTCTACATATATCACATTGAAGACAGTTATTTCATTCATCAATATAGCTCTCATTTTACTGATGCTGGGAATATACGGTGACATTTACAGAAAAATGAGATCGAAATTTACCTTGGGATTAGTAACAATGATCACTTTGTTGCTCATGTATGCGCTTACATCAAATCCTATCATCCATTCCAATCTGGGATTTCAGACGATTGGCCTGGGGCCGTTCACATTTCTTCCAGATGTCTTTACCACTATCGCTTTGCTCATTCTATTCTATCTCAGTCTGGAATAGAATCAGATAACTATCCAATGAATAAGTCGCTATCTTCTTCCTCCTGAGCATCTGACATCATTTGAAGAAGATCTTGGAATGTATTCTCAATGTTATATCCCGTCATGGCTGATGTTTCTTTGAATACAGCTGGAACATTCAACTTCTCAATGAAGTATTTAGTGAATCTAATTCCTTCATCAGCAGTAACAATAGTGTGCCTTGGTTTTCCCTCGCGCAAATCAGTCTTGTTTCCTACTATGACTGTTGGGGGAAGAGGACCCATATTATTGTAGGCCTCGACAAGCCACTTCGATGCATTGTCAAATGAATCCCGATCAACAACAGAATACACTAATACAATACCGTTGCATCCATGATAGTAATGTCCACGGACCTGCTTGAATGATGGCTGTCCTGCAAGATCCCAGATGATAAATTTCACAATTTCCTGATTGAATAAAACTCGCTTAGTTGCCAAATCCACACCAATTGTTGCTATGTGCCCCTCAATAAATTCATCACCAAGATAATTTCGCCTGATACTTGTTTTACCTACTGCACCGTCACCTATCAAAACAGCCTTCATCACTTTGCTGCCATCATCTTGGTCTCTCATGTATTCTCATCCTCAAGGGGTGTACCTGGTCATATTGCTGTTGCTACTATGACCCTCATCATCCAAGCTAAGTAGATTTAGTGCAATCAGCAAAATAAGGTTAATGCAAGGTGCTCTTTTGTATAACCTAGATACCACCTTCATCAATTAGATTTTACCCACTGGAGCAACATAGACAACGAACTCAGTTTCACCATCCAAGTCAATAATTTTGTCCATTGCATTTTGGTCATATGCTCCAATTGCACACGTCCCAGCACCAATCGATGTTGCAGCAAGATAGAGGTTCTGACAAACATGCCCTGAATCCTGTGCGATCATCTTTGCACTCAGAGGCCCATATCTCCATTCAGACCGATAGGGTATAGTACTCCAAACAAAAACCACTGCAGCTCTTCCAACAAAATCTTGGTCTTGACAACCTTTGGAAACATCTTCAGGAGTGATTGTCACAGTAGGAATATGTATGAGTTTGTGTTCTAGAGCGGTGTATCTATACAGACCTTGTTCAAGACCTTCTACTCGAAATACGATAATATAGCTCTCGAATGAATGCCTCGCTCCGCCAGAAGGAACAGTCCTCATACTAGCTCCTCTAGATTCAACAACACCTCGAATGCCTTGGGTTGCCCAGAGGAGATAGGAGAGTTCCTCAAATGTTAGGTAGGCATCAGTATATTTCCTTACACTTTTTCGTTCTCTGATTGCTTCTATCAGTGGCATTGTGCCAATTGAGATGTCTTTTGGTTTTACAAGATCGAATGTGGCAAGTCCTCGATGATAGGCCTTTTCGATTGGTGGAGGAGGAATTTCTTTTTGTTGATCTGTACCCAATTCACTGAAACGGTCCCAATCATCTGCGCGTAAATAACGAACAATATCTCTCATCCTAATCGCCTCTTTCGGTGAAATACTTCTCAGATATTAAATCAGATGGAAGAAGTAAGTCGCAATTGTTCAACTTGCGAATGCAGATACAAGAGTTGTCTTCAATCTCTTTGGTTTTACGCTCCTTACTTCAATATGATTACATCCGTGAAATTCTGCGAAGGCTCTTGTCCCAGAAACGATTCGATCGATACCGTCACTGCTAGACAGTTCATTTGATTCGATGGAGATTGCCTTCAATTCAAGAACTCCAGTATTTCTGTGAACCTTAGCATCTACACGACCTCTCAATTCATTTTGATCTAAAATTGGCAGGGCAAAATATCCAAAAACCCTCTTTGGTTCGGGAACATAGCATTCAATCTTGTAGTCAAAATTCCAAATTGCTAATGGGTAATGGCGTTCACGTAGAATATTGTCAAAGGGTGTTAGGAGTTTGATAGGTATATCATCAGGTAAAGTCGATTGTTTATCGACCTTATTCGCATACTTACGATAGATGAAATACCGTCCCTTTTGTCCAAAATCAACCTCCTCCAAGAGATCTCCTACAAGGCTAGACAAATAGTTCTCAATTGCACCTCGTTGATTATTCCAAAGCTTACTTGCCACCATCGAACCAGTGTACCATTTAATATCGCGATAATCGGCTATTCCTAGTGATTGAAACGCAGTATCTACAACATATCTTGGTACTTCCTCTTCAGGCATTGGGGATGTATCAATTCCAGCTGGAACAACACGTTCTGTGATGTCATAATGTTTCTGAAATCCCTCTCTATACGCCACCATCAATCTACCTTGTGTCATAAGAAATTCCAAGGCACGCTTCTCTTTCTTCCAGTCCCACCATCCATTACTCGGACGATTACTCTCCCCGAGATCTTTACTTCGCTGTACTCCCTCACTCTTTACCTTTGCATAGACTGCATCGACGATATCTTTGTTCTTCAATCCCCATTCTACATACCAACCACTCTTCCTCTCACGCATTCTTGCCATCTTCCACGCATAATATGGAAAGGAAACCATTGGCATGAGGCACATTGCATGAGACCAATACTCAAACAACTTACTCTTACGTTGCTGTTTCCAAACTTCCCCTTCTATGTATTTTGGAAATCTGTTAAACACAATGAGATTGTGACTCCGACTGACAACCGAGATAGTATCAATCTGAATATTGTGTATGCGTTTGGCTACCCCTAGTGTTGATGAAAGCGGCTTCCTCGTTCTTAATCCTTGAACATCCAATACTAAGATTCGTACTTGCTCCGGGGTAAGCTCAAGCATAGAAATTCTGATATCAAGGTCTCTTAAGTAGGGTTCTCTCATACATGGAGAGTGAAGAGTAATAAGCGAATCCTGAGAAAGGGGCGCTAGTGGGTAAGAAACGACCTACTAAGAATCATGAATAGAATAACTAAGTATTTCCATTCTCTTTTGAAGAAGGATAGAAGGAAAAAAGATACTCCAGATTTTCCTCTCATGAGTATAATCATCTCTCCCTCAACCAAGATCGACCTCTATAGAGATGTTGCAAAGGACTTCATTGAAAGAGTCCTCGAGATGGCTTTTGAAGACGTCTGGATCAGCGACATGTCCCAACTCTCGGACTTTAAGATATTATTCGAGAGCGAAGGCAGGGATGTTGAAAAATACCTTCTTGATATGATTAAGAGAATCTACGGAGTTGACGTAAGTGATATCGAGGACGGTAATCTGGTCAGGATATTCGAACGCTTGGACTAGAAATATCTCCATAATAGAATATAGTATTTTTGAGGCACTTAATCGTGCCTCCATTTTTTATCAACTCTCACATATCCAGCTTCCCAAAGATATTCTTGCGAAAAGTGCTCAACTTTAAATTCCTGCAATCACTAGAAAAATACCAATAACTGTTGCCAGCACACCAATTGCGGTGGATTTTGTTGCATGCTCATTTAGGTAGAAGACAGAGATTGGCACAGCAAATAGTGGAGCAATAGAAGACAGAACTGAAGCTATTGTTGCTCCAACATACTTCACTGCTACAATAATGAGTAGGAAAGACAATCCTAAATCAAAAAGGCCAGTGATGGCAATAATCTTTGATGATCGACGAGAGGGCATCTGAATTCCTTTCACCTTGGCTAATGAGAGAAGAGGGACGAATACTATGGACCCGCAGAGAATCATAATGAAATTGGCAGTGATTGGATCTACCTCTGATATACTGGCTTCTAACACAACAGTACCAGATGCATAGAGAACTGCGGAGAACATGGCTAGAGTAATTCCTAAGATGTCAATTGTTTGTTTAGAATCATGCTCATCCTCTATTGGATCTTGATCTCTAGTGATAAGGATGAGTCCAACTATTGTTACTATGATACCAAAGAGTCGTGAAAGAACAAGTGTATCACTCAGAAAGACTATGGCTAAGAAATATGTTAGGATAGGAAATGACATTGAGATAGGAAATGCAAGAGAAACTCCTATTCGCTCCTGACTGGTTAGATAGATTGTATCTCCTATAACAACCAAGAGTATTATCGAGAGTGCAAGAAGTAGAGTTGATTCTAATGGAACAGTGAGTGGATTTTGTACAAACGGGAGAAATAGGAGGAATGCCATTAAGGGAAGAACAACCCACATTCGAATAGCTGTGATTATTGCGGGTCTTATCTCTTCACGCTGTGATTTGTAAATAACAACTGCTACTGCATAAAGTGCAGCACTAGCAATACCAGCTGTGGTGCCAATTATCAAATCAGAAAGGACTTGCATTCTGTATCCCAAATTGTAGTGTTCCATATGTCATTTGCGCATCATTGGAATTGATCTCTAGAGTCCATCCACCACTCATTCCAACTTTGCATTAGCTTCTCGCGATTATGTTTCGTCACACCATCTACGAATGAACGGCCAGGATTTCCCAGAGCTCTTCGAATCATTACTACCTGTCCCATATGCCCCATGTAATGGAATATAACACGATAGATTTGATGTAGCAGTGTTTCTCCAGGCTGAGGAGCAAATTCTGTATAGAGCATCTTAGCACCCTCACGCTGAAGATATTCAACACTAGACTGAGAAATATCGATGTAAGAATCGACAAGGTCCTTGAATGTGATAGGAGGTGCATTCCGAAATATCTCCTCCTTAGTCATACCATATCCAAAATAATGACACACCTCTTGAGAGTAGGTTCTTTTATTCTGATACGTAAGATCTATGACCCAATGTAGATGAACTGCACAATGTCCAACAATCCAACCAATGGTGTTAAACGTTGGTCCAATCTGTTGATAGATTTGGTCTGGTTGGAGACCCATGAACGAAAGAAGTAGATTCGTTTCAGTAATCTCAAAAGCCTCAATTGCAATATCAATTGGATCCATGTAATATCACTACTTTGGGTTGCTTCATCATCGATTAAAGAACTTCGTAGAAGCGCAACTAAAAGGGGACCGGTTTTATATCGCAATCGTTCAAGAAATAACTCTAGGAAGAATAGAATATGAACACCAACACAGCAAAAGACATTTTCCAGATAATCCACAATCGAAGGTCAATCAGAACATTTCTAGATAAGAAAATACATGAAGAGGATCTTGCGAAAATTCTCGAAGCTGGAATGCGAGCTCCTTTTGCGGCTCAGTTATGTTCCGTCATCTACACTAGAGATAAGGAGAAAGCCAAGTCACTCTCCATTGGTTCATATTCAACTGCACCTATCCTTTTGATTTTCTTTATCGATTTCAGACGATTAGAGAAGATAATGTCTGCAAGAGGTCATGAGTACAAATATGATGATATGATGGGACTCTGGCTTGGTGTGCAAGATGTATCTCTCGTTGTGGAAAATATCACACTCGCGGCAGAGGCTTTGGGTATGGGGTCAGTGCTTCTAGGAGTAACACCAATACGTGCGGAAAAAATCTCGGAGGTATTCAAAGTACCTGAGAGAGTCTTTCCGGTCGTCGGGATGAATATTGGTTATCCTGACTTGAGAAACGAAACTGAGATTCGACCCAGATTTCCTCTTAGTCAGAGTGCTTTCGAAGATGAATACAAAGACCACACATCTGTTGATATTCAGGAATGTATGAAAGAGATGGATGAGGGTTATCTGGCTCAAGGATATTATATCAAGAAGAAAATCAAAGTGCCTCTTGATGGGGAAGAGGATACCATTGGATTCGACAAGTATTCTTGGTCAGAACATATCTCCAGAAAGTTTCGTCATAGGAGATGGGAGAACAATCCTCTCCTTAGTATTCTTAAGAATCATGGATTCGATTTCCATGAAGAGAATTTGACGAAATGAATCCCAATTCCTTTTGCCTTTTTTGAATGATACGAAGCTGATATGAGAACCATGGATGGATAAGGTTGAATCCCATAGAAGATCTATTTTGAACTGTTTTTCGAATGGATTCAACCTAAGAAAGGTTTTCAATAGAAATCTACGCTACTTCAATGATTTAGATTATCCCCACTTAGTGGAGATAAGAGGACTCGCGCAATTAGTTCTCAATGCACGTCTGAAATCATAGAATGAAGAATTGAGTTGATAATTATGTCTGCCAGAAACTCAAAGCTAACACATTCTCGGAATTTTATCCGTAAGATGAAGTTATCAAAGTCAATCAGATTTGGATTTCTGATTGCCTTTGTTGGAATCCTCATGTTGTTTAGTGAAACAGGACAACAGGCAACTTTCTCGCAATTTAATCCTCAGGTTCCAGAGAATCCACATCTAGAAGAGAATGTACAGGTTTTGGCAGACAATCTGTATACTACTCCCACTGGAAGTATTGTTACTCACATAGCTCCTGGTACAGTCGATGGATTCGCCGGTTACGCGTATTATGACATGGATGGATATCGGTTAATATTCGTGGATCCGATTCAAGGGTTCATTAAAGTGCTGCCTATGCCAATCATAGGAACTGTATACCAGAGCACGATAATTCCATACGATATGGATCAAGATACTCAGACAGAATTCCTAATCGGTTTCAACAATGGAACACATTGGATTGTACTTGAAGCTGACTTCAATGATGGTACAGTCACACAATATGTGATGACAGTATCTAAAATTGATGAGATTATAGTTGGAAACTACAATGGTGATTCATGGCCAGATTTCGCTGTATTAGACAAATTTTCAGATACAATAGAATTCTATGACCCTGATACGAGTACTCAGCTTGGTATTTTCTCTAAAGGTGTAGACATTGACTATGTAGATGTTGGTAAGTTGGCCTACCTTGTTCAAGATTCGCTTGTTGTAGTCATGAACGACACAGTTTCGGTTGTTAGAAGTGATGGAATAGAACTCTATTGGACTCAGCTTCCCTACAGGATTAAGGGAGTTGGTGTATTCAACTATTCACTATCAAATTATGCCGATTTTGCAATAGTTATGGATTTAGGACCAATAGCAGCATTTCATGGAAACAATCTCACCAATATATGGTCAAGAGGTCTTTCTCCATATTCAGATCAAGATTTCTATATCAAAGCAGGTAATTTCACAGGTGACAGCATTGATGATCTGGTTGTTATATCAAAGCAACATGATGTAGCATGGTTTGTCGATGGAGCATCAGGAGTAAACTACGGAGCAAATTCAAATCAGCTCTCAGGTGATTACCATTTTGATGTTGGGCAAATAGATTCTGATGACTTAGATGATGTTGCGCTGAGAAATTGGTTTGGTCAACCAACCTTCATACATGGCGACGGGTTAGGATCGGGATTCACAGAAGAAGAAGCACAAGGAACTGAGAATGTCTATCTCTATGATATTAATTCTGATGGCAGACAGGATATCATTGCAGTTGCTCGTTACGAAGTTTACACAGTCATCAGCGATACCAATATCCCTGCAATTACACCTAAACCAATCACGCCACTTCATCCAACAGCGCTCGATGATTACTTCATAATGGAGTATGGAGTCTTTGAAGAATCGAGTATGGAGGAAGCTAGAATCTATGTAAGAAGAGCAGGTACTACTGAATATACAAACCAAGTAGATATGCAGGCAAATGCAGCTGGTGTAAAATACTTCGGTTTCATCATGGGAGTAGAACCTGGTCACTACGAATATTATATTCACTTTGTTGATTCGTACAGAAATGAAGCATTCAATGGAACACCTGCATCACCTAACACTTTCGAAGTTATAGGAAATACAGCATGGGACTATGAGAAACCTGATGTGACATTTGGAGCATCGATACATGTATTCGACAGGGGAAATAATTCTGCTGGAGAATATGTGCTTTACACAGCAGGGCATAATGAAACAGGTCGATATGTAAAAGTGGACAAATATGCAACAACTGGAGAAATACTTGATTCAGTCAATGTGTCAATCAGTGCTGGAAAAGTATGGGATTATGGTATCTATACAGCTATGATTGATGGTGACAATGTGTCTGATTTGATTCTTCTTTTATCAAATACAACAGCAACATATTCCTATATCTATCACGGTGTCAATATGAGCCTCTGGTATTATTCTACGGAAACGACAATTGAAGATCTGAGTATGATCGCAATTACAGACGACGATTCGGATGATCTTGAGGAACTACACATTCTAGACAATATTAATTACAGACTCTTTAGGATGGACCAGGATGGCACTTGGTCAAACAAACAATTTGCTTCATTACGACCTATTGATACTGCTATGATTGCACCATCATCAGGAGATGGGGATTGGCAGATTCTCACAGTAACGAACAGGACACGTGTTGACTTCTATGATGCTGCGAATTTGACAGCAGTTCGAACTTCTTTCTTGTACTTCAAGCCCTCATTTACTGAAATAGATCCTCCATTTGCCTTCGTGTTTAACAATGTATCTCTTTCAAGACAACAATTCGGTCTTCATTACACATTATGGAATGCAACTGGACCAGTTTCAAGGCTCTATTTCTTCGATGTTTTCACACCCGATCTAAATTATACGTCAATAGATTACAGAGATATTCATGTAAGAAATTTGATTGTTCATGACGTTGATGCTGATGGAACAGATGAATTATTCGTTGTTGACTTTGATGGGCAACTATCGCTTATTGGCATCTCTCGTCCCCTAAACATCATCTGGACACTTCCAGTAGGAACAGCAGTGCTTACAGGACATGTGGTTGCTGACTTCGATGGAAATGGCTTTGATGACCTAGTCCTCTTCACTCATCAAGATCAAAAGCTCAGGGCAATTGATGTCCGGGGATTCATATCAAGAGAAATTCATCTGGGAGAGATAGTGCTCAATCCAATAGCTGTAGGTAATGCAGATCCCGGACTTGGAGATGACATTGCTGCATACCCAATAATCAAAGATTGGACAACATACAAAGTAGGTGTTTATCGTGATCTGGATTGGTTCTATCGTTTCAATGTTACAACTTCTCTACAATCCACAACTGTTCAGCAGGGGAATCCAATCGTAGCGAATGTGACCGTTAAAGACATCTTTGGTGATCCTGTCTATGATGCATCTGTATCTATGACTGTAAGCTATTCGATAGGCGGAGGAACAGTGCATCAAACATCTGCATTGTTATATAGTCCAATGGAGTTGCAATTCGTCTATGATGTGGCTTCAAATTACCCGATTGGACCTGTCAACTTGACATTAGATATTATCCATGAGGACTATCATTCAATCTTGGATTATGACCTTGGACAGGTCACGATCATAAGTCCTTTGATTGTTAATGTACATCAGGACCCGACAGTATTACAGGGAGATAACAAAACAGTCTATGTTACAATCACAGATTCGCTTGGATTTATCATCCCAGATGCGCTGGTTGAGGTGGAAATTGATGCGACTCTTTATGTAGCAACTTTCGTCGACCCAGATTATCAGGTGTATATACCTACTGTCACTTGGAGACCTAATGATTACAATGTCAACGTAACTGCGACTCATCCATACGCAACTTCTACTGTCAGTATCATTGATCATTTTAAGGTGTTAGCAGACACATTAGTAATAAACAACAATATTCCCACAACTATAGATCAGAATCAACCACTGCAAGGTTGGTTGAACATTTCAGATCCATATACAAATCCCATTACCAATGCTCAAGTGAAAATTCAGAGTGGTGAAAATGAATTCTTCCTTATTCAAGCGGAACCTGGAAGGTATTACTTGGATGAACTGGCGGCATTATCCATTGGAAATTATACATTCACCATCATCGTGAAGAGTCCATACGTTGCATCAGAAGAATATGGTAATTTCTCAATCATAGTATCAGGGGATCTTGTTCCATCAGTTGAATATCCCCAGGATGTTGATGCAGGCACGAATTTCACAGTGTCCATTTTCATCTATGATGCATATGGTAGTACTCCATCCGGTTCTACTGCCATTGTTGAATTCCTAGGAACCAACTATACCGCAGTTCATGTAGGTGGTCCTGAGTATTCTGTTAAATTGAATGCAAGTACAGTAATAGGTGTGAATCAGTTCATTGTCTACTTGAATTCGACATATGGGAACGATTGGGTAACAACCTATGATTTCTATGTATATTCCAAACCGACAATATCTCTTGAATCAGATTTGGGATGGACTCTAGTCCAAGGAACTACAACAACTCTACGAGTGGATGTATCGGATTGGAGTGGAGCTTCAATCCCTGGGGCTACTATAACTCTATTGAGCCCAATATCAATTGGTTTTGTAGATCATTTCAATGGTACTTACACAGTCGATCTATCTACTGCAGGGTATGGTCCAGGCAGCTACTTGGTGCTACTTTCGGTATTCCATGATTTCCTTGCTGCAAACCAGACTTCACATCAATTGTATATTCAAGGATTAGTTGATGTCAGCGTAGAGATTCCAACCATTGTTTTGACTCAACAAAGTACAACGTTCAATTTCACCGTGACAGACCAGTATGGTAACCCTCTAACAAATTTCGACTATGACATTACCTTTACAACAGATAGTATTTCTTCAACATCAGCATCTCATGAGTTTAATTGGACAACAACACCAGTTACATATCCTGGAAAGAATTGGCTGAACATCACTATCAGCGGCACTAACCTGTTTACTTCAACTCACAATTTCTCGATTGATGTAAGAGGTATTATGCAAGTGGTAATCTCCACACCTACAGTTAATCAAATAGTAAACCAAGCTGATGATGTGAACTACACGCTTCTTCTGACAGATACAGCTGGAGTTCCGATATTAGATGCATACGTATTCATGCAAATTGCTGGTAGCTCCAGCGAACTATTCCATATAGGTTCAGGATACTACAGTGCCAATATAAGCACGGTAGGTCTTCCACTCGGATCCTATAACACTAAAATAACACTTGAACATGATTTCATGGATACAACAATTACATGGAGAGCTATTCTGCTCAAAGGAACTGCGGTCGTATCTCTGGTAACTACACCTACGAATCCAGAAAACCATCAGGATATATCATTCAACTTGACATTGACTGACCAATTTGGCAATCCGATTAATTCTGCTAACTATTCACTTTCATTTGATGGTCAAAGTACATCAGGTACAACTAGTTCCTACAAATTCTCATGGACAATAACTCCTAACAGCCCTCCAGGATTGTATCAGCTGAATGTTTCACTGGATGGCGGGTATCTAATCGCAGCGAATTATACTTTTAGCATTACACTAAAAGGAACCATCTCTGAGTCTATTCTTCTTCCTGTAATGAATGCTATACACACTCAAGGAAGTGATGTCAATTTCACAGTACATATTCAAGATCTTATCTCGCTGAATATTACTGGAGCACAAGTATCAGTATCAGTACACGGAGGGTCATACATCCTCAGTATGACTACAGATGGAATCTATACCACTGAAGTCAGTACCATAGGATTCCCGTTAGGCTCTTACAATGCAACAATTACGATATCTCATCCATACATGGGTAGTGAAACGACATTTGTAATCTTTATACTGACTGGAGATGCAGTTGTTTCTCTTGATTCGTCACCTACAACAATATACAATCATCTTGGAGCCACATTCAATTTCACAATTCTGGACAGTTATGGTAATCCAATAAACATCTACAACTACTCATTGACGTTTTCATCAACCTTCACCACATCTGGTCAGGGATCTAGCTATATACTTGTGTGGGGCTTAACGCCAGATGTAGAACCTGGATCACACTGGCTGAATATCACACTTAATTCGACATACCTCAATCCAGTCTCTTACAACTACAGCATCCCTGTGTTTGGTTCACCCACCATCACCCTCGAAACACCTGCAGATTATAGCACTCATACTCAGGGACAGGACATTAATTTCACAATAATTCTTGAGGACCTCATTGGGACGGAGATAGATTCAGCTCAAGTAAGAGTTCTAATTTCTGGTAGCACATATACCCTAACTCAAATTGGAGATGGAATCTACTCTCGAAATATTAGTACAGTGGGTCTGAGGTTAGATCAATATCCTGTCAACATCACAGTTCTTCATGGATATCTTGATACTGGATACGAGTCACTTGTTGTTGTTATTCGAGGAACTCCAACATTGACTGTCACAATGAATCCAAGTCCTGTTTCTAATAAAGAGAATGTGACCTTTGACATGACCCTAACAGATCTTTATGGAAATCCGATCAATGCCTTCAATTATTCACTCCAGATTGAGAGCTATTCTAAGTCAGTACTGTCAAATTGGTATCAGTTCTCGTGGGAGATAGAGCCTAATTGGATTCCAGGTAACTATTATCTAATTATCGATGTAAACTCAACATACGCATTCACGACTCAATTTAATGTAACAGTTCCTGTACAAGGAGTATCATCAGCCAATCTCTTAGATCCTATTGCTGGTTCAGCCTACTCACAAGGGGACTTCATAAACTTCACAGTTCATGTTACTGATGAGCTATTCAACAACATAACTGGAGCAGATGTTACTGTTGTCCTCTATGGAAGCAGCTTCACACTTAATATGACGACAGATGGTATCTACACAGGAAATGTCAGCACTGTTGGATTACCCCTTGGACGCTATGTGGCAGCTATTTCAGTTTCACAGGCATTTCTCGATACACAACAACTAACAGTAGAACTATCGTTACAGGGAGAGGCAGTTATAACTTATTCATTAGACTCGACCATGATACTTAATCATCAAACATCAACATTCACATTCTTCATACGCGACCAATATGGAAATCCGTTAAAGCCATTCAATTATTCTGTTTCTCTTAGTTCATCTTTTACTAAGACAGATACTTCTACCGTTTACAGTTTCGACTGGACACTTAATCCAACGCTTCTACCAGGAAAATACTATCTTAACATATCAGTAGAGAGTAAATATATTCTCCAATCGAATTTCAGTTGGAGTGTTGATGTACTTGGAACACAGTCAGCTACATTCCAATCACCTATCACTGATCAAGTAGTAAATCAAGGAGATCAACTCACACTTTCAATCCATCTTCAGGATCTAAACCTTAATGATATCACTCAAGCAAGTGTAGTAGTTACAATAGGAAGTTCATCTTACACGTTGATTGAAGTTACAGCTGGTGTTTACAATAGAACAATAACAACTACTCATCTCTCAGTAGGAGAATACACAGCCAGAGTCACTATCCAACACAATTACCTGCAAACTACTAATTTGGCTCGAAACTTCAGCTTGGTAGGGAGAGGAAAATTGAGTCTTGATTACATCCAACCTGTTCTAGTTGGTGAAAATTCTACTTTTACAATAGGCATTTTCGATACATTCTCTCATAGTGTGAATGGTTACGAATGGATCATCAATTTTCAAGGAAATTCCTATTCTGGTTCCACTCCTATTGATTCAAATGAATTCAATTTGACAATTTCAATTACAGAATCACCAGGAACATATCAGTTCATAGTGAACATAACGAATTCATTCCTTGCATTCTCTAACTTCTCTAGTTTAGTGACAATCAGGAGCACTGCACAAGCAACTATATCTAACCCGTTATCAACAGTAGAGTTTCTCCAAGGGGTCGACGAAATCCCATTTACAATCACAGTAACAGATTCACTAGGAAATCTAATTGAAGATGCTAATGTCAGAGTTCAAATCGCGACATCCGTTTTCGAACTAGATTCCTATGATAATGGAACATACTATTCACTTGCTTCTACAATAGGTTGGAGATACAATGACTATCCCTACTTTGTGTACATCTCTCATACTTACATGGACCTCCTTGTAATGAATGGAACAGTTACAGTAATTGCAGACCCAGTTATCACAGTTCATCCATCATCCACTGAGGCAACACAGTTCACTAACTTCACCATAGATGTCAATGTAAATGATCGCTATGGTAATCCAATAACTGACTTGAACGTAGATGTAGACTTTGCTCAACAATCTCAAAGAGCATCAGAAATTGAGGACGGATTATATCGCGTCATGTTTGAGAACTTTTATGCTCATCATGATATCTATCAAATTTCAGTCTCTGTTAATGGTTCAATGTGTCGTGAGGCGAGTTTCGATGAGATGTCCATCGAGGTAGTCGTTCAGGAGCCAGATCTCGATTCTCTATGGAGACAGAGTCCAGATGTTTGGTTGATGGCAATTGGAGTTACTCTACTCATCAGTCTTATTGGCATGGGCTTATACTTCAGGGTTGCATCTAGTATCTCAAATCAGGCAACAACGATTGAAGAAGCTGAGAAGGGGACAAGAAGGTTAGACTTTACCTACGGAGTTGTACTTACTCTAGCTATGATTATCTTTGGACATTCAATTATCTCTGGAAATGAAGGTAACTATGTTTTGGCACTAATCGAGTGCATACTCATGATTGGCTTTTCTGTCCTCCTCTATGGCCTTTGGCTTTACAGGGACTCCTACTCTGCAATCATGTATACACGTACTCTTGATAGACGGAGAGTTGTAGCTGGAATTTGGCACCTTGCTCTAGTACCAGTCATGATTATCCAAATTATGCAATATGGATATAACATAGAATCATTCGAAGCTCTCATTCTTGAAGAGAATGTGTTTACCATAATGGGAAACGAATTGCCATTGATTCTCCTCACAATCTTTGGTACATACCTAAGCAGTATTGTTGTAGTAGTCATCAATCACTATCGGGAAACAAGTAAGGGACTACAAAGAATTGCACACATGGAATTCACTGGGACACCAGAAAGTATCGTGAATGAGGAGAGAACTATACTTGTTGAACGAACATCTAGTTCCATCAGGACAAAATTCCTAATGTTCTTACTACTGGTTGGAGTGACAACAGTTACGTCTTTGAATTTTGTACGAAGCACCAACTTAGCATTCTTGATTCTGCTTCCAGTGGTATTCTTAGTAATAATTCCGTTCACCTCATCAAAGATCATTAAGGCTGCTTCTGGGAGAAAGATACGTCGTAAAAAGGAAGTTACATACACACCTTGAGCATGACTATTCAAGTCCTAAATCATCAAAAACCTCAAAGAACTTGGTCGTTAGAAAAGCTCGGTAAGCAAAACCACCCCAACCAGAATGTTTCATCAGTTCATTAATTGATCCGAGCATCTCCTCTCGACTTGACACCTTCACATCGTATATCTCAAATGTGTCACTGGGTATCATCTCGCCACCTACATCGTGGGCTAGAAACACGAGAGACCTCCATGGTATTATCCCTTCTGGGCATTTTAAATCTAGAGATAAGTCAAGCACAAATCGTTTCAATTCAATCTCAAGACCAGTTTCCTCTTTCATCTCTCGTTTCGCTGCAAATTGGAGAGACTCTCCCATATGAGCTCCTCCTGAAGGTGCACGGTAGATTCCCGTCTTTGCGTAGGCATGTTTCTGGATAGTTACCCAACCACCGTTTCGTGGAATAAAACAAGTAATGTCATGTTGGCGACCTTTAATCGTACTCTTACGTACCAAATCACATTCAAATTCTAAGAAATCGACACTGAATGTATATCGTTTAGGAATGCCATATATCTCACAGAGATTCGCATATTCTTCGTCAGTGACATCGTTCAGGATACTCGCCAAGTAAGACAGAATTCAATTAACCAAAAAGGATTGTGATATGCAATATACGACAACAATTTTTTACTCGAATGTTCCATATAGACAGGATGGCTCTTTGAGGAGAAGGAGCTATGGGCAGATAATACCATAGATTCAATGATAAATTGGGTGCTAGTCAGATGGAATGGTTATTTCGTGACATCTCAGTACGAGTTGAAACTGAGCCTTATGACGATGGAAATTTAGGGCTAGTGGTAAAAAGCAAGAATCTTCCCATGGGTCTAGATATTGGTGGTATTGAGGTGACTGCACAGGAAGATACTTCCTCTGATAACATAGCGTATTGGCCAGCTGTATCAATGAGTAATCCTCAAAGGAGAAGTGTCATATTCCATGCGGCCTCAGAAGCTCTACAGAAAGCAGAACTCTTGGAGAGAAAATCTATTGGATTTTCCACATTAGGTCTTGAAGTTGCACGCATTCCAACTTGGGAAATTGCAGAGGAGATTGTTAGAGCACTTCATAGACATTGTCAGCAGGATTGTAATATTGAACATGTGGTTATTATCGCCTCAACGCCTACTCAGGTTAGTTCACTGCAATTTGCTCTAGATAATGTTCAGATTATTGTTTGAATCGATTTAATCATATAATACATTCAAACCATCCAATTCATAACACAATCACTAGTTTACATCTTCAGACGTTTTCTTGCGGCATCAGCTGATTGAACTAAGGGATCCCAAGTATCACAGATTGCTGGAGCATAACAATTTTCAAAATCGAAGAGTTCCGCGACATCAATATTCTGTTGTATTCCCATAGTAAGAACATTAATTCTCATTGCAGCATCTTCAAGTCCCACAAGTTGTCCACCTACTAATTTCCCTGTTTCCTTGTTATAGTAGGTCTTTACCTTGAGATCTTTACCTCCAACATAATAGTGAGGTTTTGTTGTACCTTTGATTGAGCCTTTAGCAACTTGGATTTCATAGCGTTTTGCTAAATCATCAGTCATTCCAGTACTTGCGATTTCTAAATCGAACAACTTAGTGACCTTGGCACCAACTATCCCAGGAAATGTAACATCTCCACCAGACGCATTGATTCCAGCAACTCGTGCTTGTCGAACAGCAACCGTTCCAAGTCCACCAGCCATTGGTTTCCGTGTGATAAACTCAACATTCTCAGCGCAATCGCCACACGCATAAACATCTTCGATGTTTGTCATCATCCTCGCATCTGTAACAATCCCTCTAGTTAGACCAATCTTTACATCAATAGATTCAGCGAGCTTTGTGATAGGTCGAACTCCTGTTGCAACGATGACAATCTCAGCTGGAATTTCTCTAGTTTCTTCTGTCTCTCTGTCTTTAACCAAGACAGATTTAGGATAGTCTTCGCCTAGAATCTCTTGTGCAGCAGTATTTGCAAGAATTTCCAGACCGTGTTCTCTACAGTGATCTTCAATGAGAGTTGCCATATCAGAATCAACCATTGCTAGCAGAATATTAGGAAGGAATTCAACTACAGTAACATGAGCTCCACGTTCGTGGAATGCCTCAGCGGTTTCCATTCCCACAAGTCCTCCTCCAATAACGACAACTTCCTTTGCCTTTTCAGCTTCCGAAGCAAGCACCTTTGCATCATCCATTGTACGAAGACCATAGACTCGTTTCTTGTCTAATCCCTTGATTGGCGGATCGGCATTCTCAGCACCTGTTGCGAAAATCAAAGCATCGTATTCTAAAGTTCCAGAATCATCAGTACCATCGTATGATATGATACGTTTCTTGGAATCTATTTCAGTCACTGTAGACCCAAGATATGCTTCTACTTTAATTGAACTCCAATTCTCAGGGGCCATCAGAACTAAGTCTTCGAACTCTCTCACCTTTCCTGATATTGTATAAGGAAGACCACATCGAGAATATTGAGAATATATCTCAGTGTTAAAAATAGTGATCTTCACAGTCCGATTATTTTTTCGGGCCTGCATTGCCGCTGTGGCTCCAGCTGCTCCACATCCTATAATGGCTATTTGTTCGACCATTGGAGTTCTCTCTTGGATTTTTGTGAATATTCTCCTTAATCACTCTTACCAAAGATTGGAAGAAACAAGAGAAAAGAAGTGTCAGAATCCATAAATATGGTCAATTATAGTCGAAGTATGTTGTACTCAGGTATTTGAATGAGGTTTGAAGGAAAAAACTTCAATCTTCAGCCAAAAGTGGAGAAGGATCATTATGCACGCATCATCAGTACTATCTGTGCTTTCAGGGAAGTCGAACAAGTTCACACCAACTGCTAGACAAGCATCGGGATATGATATAGTTACACTAAAGATAGCTCTCTTAGCATTCTTACTATTCTTTGTAGTAATGAGTAGTGCATCTGTTTCAACATCTCCGATATCTATTGTGACTGCAACACCAGTTGACGATTCGATTCCTTCACAAGCTGGTAATATTATAACACATAGTATTTCAGAGAATGTTGTTATTGCAGAGGGAAATGTTGGACCCTATAGAGGATTTGCATATCACCTAAGGGATACGGATGTTGTCTATTTTGTAGATCCCATTCAAGACGTTTCCTTCCAAGTTTCTGTACCAGATGGGACTATTCAAACAGTCTTGAAGGGAGCGGACATTGATGATGATGGATCAACAGAGTTCATATTCTCTCATTGGGATTCATCTACACTGAGATATGAATTAGTTACGATAGATTTTGATGGCACTCCATCTTACACTACAAATTATGATATTCCCAATTGGTATCAAGGAATAGAAGGTTTTGGAGATTTTAACGCTGATGGGATATTAGATGTTTACCTAAGGCATAATGGATACAAGTATCACACCATTTTTGATATCGACAATAACGTTACTCTTGGTCAGTGGAATACAACTCAATTTGCCTACTACAACTCCATAGGGAAGTATAATGATGGGCTGAAGGATTATGTTGCCCTTGGAATAAACACAGCTGGGTATCGAAATATATCCATATTCGATGGATTTGGAAATCTAGTAAACCAACTTGATCATCCTTACATAAAAGACATTGATACGATATATCATGGTGATGCAGCGGATGATCTTGTAGTCGTTGATAATGTTGGAAATGCATCAGTTTACCACGGTGAGAATCTTACTCTGGCATTTGAAACAGCTATACGTGGACCCGCAACGGGAAACTTCTTTGTTCAATCTGGTAATATCACCCTCGATGAATACGAGGACTTCTATGCCTTTGAACGGTATGATGAACAGGCATACTTAGTCGATGGAAGAAATGGAACATTACTTCACGTAGTTGACAATGTCGTTCTGGGTACAACGAGAGCATTTGATCTTGGAGAGATAGATGCGGATGAAACGACTGATGCATTAATCCAAAATCCTGCGAATAGTCCAGGATTACTTAGAGGAGCAGATGGAATGGTCGCATATGTTGAAACTCTAATTGAGAATCCCATCCAATACATCGTTCACGAAGTGACAGGGGATGGTAAAGAAGACATGATTCTCAGGGTTGTAACTGATGTTGGATGTGATATCCATATCATCAAGAGTGATACTGAAGCGCCA
>JAEORG010000424.1 GCA_016841005.1 Candidatus Thorarchaeota archaeon
CCTCCTCCAGCAACTAGGATATCGTCCTTATCAAGCTCCGTTTTGTTCTTTTTCATTCCTTGCCAATCGCCTGAAATTCCTACAAGTTTAGTTACTCGTTCAGCCATTCCAGCAGCAATTACATTGCGACTTCGAGTGATTCCAATTGTGTCTAGAATCCGAAGAATCTCCTGTGATCTACCGACCGCAAAACTTGGAATAATCACTGGTCCTTTCTTTTGTACTATATTAGATATCTGCTCAGTGACTCTTGAACGGTTGAAGTCTTCTCTACCCCAATATGTACCATCAAAAATGACTATTTTTGGATCTGCAGGAAGATTCGCACCTGGGAATAAAATTGATTGATCTAGGTTGAAATCACCTGTGTAGAGAATCTTCACACCTTCCACATCAACAAGGTAAGAAACACTTCCTGGGATATGACACGCATCAATGGGTGTGACTAGTATCCCGGGTGCAACTTCATTTGTCTTTCCCACCTCAAGCTTAACATGATTTTTTGCAACTTTGTCTATGTTGCTTTGATTAAAGAGTGAAATTCTATCCCATTTATCGTACTTCCTCGGTGCTAATGGTGTTCCTACTTTCAACGCATCCTCCAGGAGTGCCATTGTTATGCCTCCTGTCATCAGTGTCGAACACCATTTACCAGTAAAATTCTCATAGAGAATTGGTAAGCCCCCTATATGGTCGAGATGACTGTGAGAAACAAGTATTGTGTCGATAGTTTCTAATTCCGGTACCCATTCAGGAATAGTCTGATTTGCTACTGAGAGCCCATAGTCCATCAGTATACCACCAGTATCTGTCTTAATGAGAATACCACTCCTTCCGATTCGAGGACCACCGATGAAAACTATCTCCACTTTCTTGGTTTTAGTAGAATACGCTACTGAAGTCATAAGTTGGACTCTTAGCTTTTGAGGAATCATCTCAAACACAACTGGATTAATGGCCTCTGGCGGTGGCGGGGAGGGTAAGTTCTGAAGCTTGACTGGAATAGTTTCCTCTTTTGACACGAGAAATCCTGATTCTCTGAAGAATTTACTTACTGTATCAATTGCTTTTGTAACATTTATTTCTGAGTCAACTGATTCTCCTGCAGCTGAATACACTCTCTTGCTGTATGAATGGAATAAACGAGATAGGAGGACATCGGATGCCCAGTTCTTGATTCCCTGATATACCTCTACAAACGTACGTCCGTATACTGCTTCCTCGAGATACTCTGGATGTGCAACAATTGAACTATGTAATCTCAGACCATCAGATGCAAGAACTGAATCTAGTTCTATATTGAATGCGGCACAATCTTTTAGAAACTCAGATGGTTGAATTAATGGAACACCTAGAAATCTAATCCATTCCCTTATCCCTTGAAGAACATCCTCAGGTTTAACATTCTCAAAACAAGCAATGAAGGAAAGTCCCTTTATCAACCAGTTCTGATATTCGTCATGATTCCTCACATCCTTGAACGTATATCTATAGAGGTATCTGAAGTCCTCATCAATATAATTGCCTACAATATAACCATAGAGTCCCAAGGTGAGACAATTTGTAAGATCTTCTACTGAAATCTCTTCAACTACATCTCTAAAGACCTCAAGCAACTGGTCATATACTTTCTTGACTTCAGTGAATTCGGATATATCTAGGTCTTCTTTTCTTGCTAACTCAAACGCAAGATATTCAAGACTTTCTCCAAAAGGTCCTTGGTCTTCTTTGAATTGATTTCCAGATATTTTATCCACAGCAATCTTAGATGCATTCTGTAATATTTCTTTGATCGCTTTGTTTTTTGTTTCTGGGAGTTTGATATCAAGCGCTTTCATAGTAACCACATTATGTTGTATCAGATTTTTCACCAGTTGATATGACTAAGGAATACATAGCTTGTCTGCTGTCACGAAGGGATATTTGTTTCTTAACTAAACTTTCTGCAACAAGAAGACTCAGTGCATAACGAACAGTTCTCGGCGGAAGATTTGTTTCATCAATGATTTTCTTCTGGGAGAGTCTTCCATGATATTCAAGGACTTTCAAGACAAGCTTGGCACTTGGTGGAAGTTCTTGAGCTTTATCTCCCTGAATTCCAGCTTGTCTCATTAGTTTGCCGCGAAGTGCAGCAACTCGTTCTTCTGAAAACTTGACAAAAATTGCATCAAATGCAGATCGCTCAATGGCAATGCTTCCATCCTTCACAGGAATTCTTCTTTGACCATCGATCACAGCTTCGACTGTGACTGAACTGGATATGTCTCGTATTTCTACGCGCATGTCATCTGGAACTACGATAGGTCGTCGAGATGGATTTGAGCTATTGACTGGAATTACATTGTATACTCTTGCTGGATGAAAGACTATTGGGCCTCCTCCACTCATCGCATATGCAGTACTTCCAGTTGGGGTGGAAATGATAATTCCATCGCTTCCGTCTTCCCAAAACTGTTCTGTACCAATATGCAGCGAATACCTGAGGAATGTAGCACTTCGTCTAGAGAATATCGCGATCTCATTCAATATTGGCGGCGTTTTTTTTCCTGAAACAGTTCCAACCAGTCGGGCTCGTCTTTCTTCTGACCAATTACCTGCATCTAAATCTTGGACAATCTGTTCAAAACCAGTTGTTGTAACATCGAATAAGAATCCTGGGTGTCCTCTGGAGGAAACAGGTAAGATTGGGATTGAGGCATCACCAATTGATAGAAGTGTGTTCAGTAATGTTCTGTCTGAACCAATAACAACTAATGTATCTAATCCAAGTTTTTTGATATCTCGGCCTTTGATCTTAGATATGGAGTTGAGTGTTTCTTTCAATATTACTTCGAAATTTCCATTTCCAAGCAGTCCTTCTATTGCATCAGAATCTTCAATCATTGTTGATGCTATTCCGGACACAATTCCAATCTTCGTGTCTAATCCTCCGAGCTATCTTGTGAGTTTCAGTACACGTTTTGTGACCACTTAAATCAACCTGAAACATGCTTGGCAAGCGTTGCCTCCGAACATCGTTAACAACAATCTTTGCCTATTGGAATTTCATTAAAAGGAGATTAACTATGGTGTCAAATCGGTGCACGCGATGCCTGAAGATTGCAGTGAACTACAGAATCGCATTCTTGAACTCAAGAAAAAGCGAAATGCGCTAATACTCGCACACAACTACCAAACGCTAGACATACAAAAAATAGCTGATTTCACAGGAGACTCTCTACAACTAGCAAGAAAAAGTGCAGAGGTATCTGGATATGATATAATTATTTTTTCTGGCGTTCGCTTTATGGCTGAGATGGCCGCAGTTCTGTCTAATGGTGTTCCTGTGTATATCCCCGATCCAGGTTCTCTTTGTCCCTTGGCTGCATATGTGGATGCTGAGAAAATACGTTCCAAAAAGGCAGAGTACCCTGGAGTACCTGTAGTTGTTTATGTCAATACAACTGCAGATACAAAGACTGAAACTGATGTTATCTGTACCTCCGGAAGTGCTGTTGAGGTTGTTGAATCCTTAGGTGTAGAATCTGTTCTATTTGGACCTGATTCAAATCTAGCTGATCATGTCCGGATGCATACTAATGTTGAAATCATCGATATTGAACCGAGAGGTTCTTGTTATGTTCATAATCAATTCGATTTGGCACAGCTACAAATTTTGAAGGAAGAGTATCCAAATGCAATATCTATTGTCCACCCTGAGTGCCCTAAGGATGTCCAAGAAGCAGCAGATTTGGTTGGCTCAACTGGAATGATGGTTAATACGGTTGCTGAAGCACCTGCAGGTTCAACATTCCTAATAGCTACTGAAATGGGTTTGATTCACCAGCTTCAAGATGCTCATCCAGATAAAACAATCATTCCTGTCTGGGAAGGAGCGATTTGTAGACAGATGAAGAAACACACTCTTCAGAAGATTCTCCATGTTCTTGAAGAATTACCAGAGGAAAATATCGTTACTGTTCCTGAAGATAAAAAGCCTCACATAATTTCGGTACTAAATCGAATGAACAAACTACAGGGTCAAGGACCTGCCACTCCTGTCCACCAAGAAATCTGAATCTTATTTAACTACTCCAGTAGATCAGGAACTTCCCCAATCGAATCCACGATAAGACCGGTATGGCCTTTCTCAATGTAGTTCTCTCTTGAAAAGATACCCGTTATTCCAATGAATCGACAAAATCCAATTGACCTTTCATAATCCTTCAATGAATCACCAATGAATACAACATCATCAAGATTAATTCCATGTTGAGATTCTATGTGTCTGAAGTGATGCGCTCCTTTTTCGAATCCTGGTCTGTAGCCGATAATTTCTCTGAAGTAATGAGCTAATCCCCTAATCTCAAAATACTTAGTGATTGTAGATTGAAATGTTGATGATGAAACAAATATCACAATACCTCTCTCAGATAGCATCTTGAGAACTTCTTCTGTATTGGGATACAACTCTTGTTCAAATATTCTCTCTATCTTGAGTTTCTCAAACTCCTCTACTGCCTTAGTGTTCTTTTCATTATTTGGAAAATTCAACTCAATTTGATGTTCGTATGGTAAGCCGGTGGTCGATCGATATCTCACAGTTGCGTCGTCTTTGTCTACCCCATAATATTTCATCATGACTTGTACTCCAATTTTCTCTAAGAATGGCATACTATCCGCTAGAGTACCATCAAAATCAAATATTACGGCCTTGCAGTGGAGCTTCAGTATCAATCATTGGACCTCCAAGGTTCGACTCGGACACAATTTGGATGCTATTATGAGCTTTTGGTTTGGTCCTCTATGCTTTTCCCGTAGACTCAGAGAATTTTCCTTCCTCCAATGCTTTATGGTAATCGTCAATGCACCGTTTGATGGTTTTGAAGGCCTCTCCAATTTCTTGGAATTTTCTGACTTCTACATGTCCCCCTTCTTGAATTTTATAAGTCGCATAGAAATGTCTGAGCTCTTCCATTCTACTTCTTGGAAGATCGACCATTCCATTGACGTCTCTATAGTAAGGATCCTTTTTAGGTACTGCAATTATCTTGTCATCAATCTTTCCCGCATCATCCATTTCCATAATGCCTATCGGTCTCGCATGAACTAAACATCCCGTGAACGTAGGTTCAGTGATTAATAGGATTACATCCAGTGGGTCACCATCTTCATCAAGAGTTCGAGGTATAAATCCATAATCAAATGGTGCAAACGTATACAAGACCCTGTCTAAGCGGAATATATTGTGCATCACATCATATTCGTATTTGTTCTTACTTGCTCTTGTCATTTCAACGACAACATAGATTTCACTTGGTGGGTCCGGTCCTGTTGGAAGGTCGTGAAAGTAATTCACCATTTTATATAATCTCCATCACAACAATATTCAGTTCTTGGAGTAGAAATCGTATACGGAAAAGTCCTTCGACAAGGCTTTTTACAAGAATATGATGTTCTAATAACATACTTTGGATAAGCAGGGAAGATTATGTCTGACGAAATAGATACTCTTGATATTGGTGGTTTGTTTCGAGGAACAGCTACAATTACATTTCTTGCAGAGATTGTGTCTGCTATACTGATGTTGGGCTCAGGTGTTGCTTACATTCTAAGTAGAGGGTCCTTCATCGAAGATCTTGATATAGACCTTGCAATCTTCCTTCTGTTGATTGGAGCCATGATCACACTCTTCATCTTCATTGGAGCAATTGGCTTCTTTATCAGGAATAATAGACGTATTCAAGGAATTGTAATTGGTAGAGGCGTTGGAGAAGTAGATCTTTCAGGAAAAGGAGTAAAAACAGTCCTCGCGTTATACGGTTTGGCTGTTGGTCTGATTCTAATCATGGGTATCTATGGATTTTGGCTTGCTTGGAGGTACTTTCTTGCACCTATTGCCGCAACATCACTCAGCTTTTTCATGCTCTCAATTTCACTTGGGATTTTTGTAATATCTGCACTGATTCAAATTGTCATTATTGCACTTGGAAGGACTGCAACCAAAGTTGTTTCAACTGTTCTGAATACAAATGCTGAGTAGTCACCTTTAAAATTGATATAAAATAAAAAAGCCTGCGGAGGCTAGTCTGTGAAGAAATTACCCCTGTGGCAGATCTCTTATATTATTGGAATATCGATTATTCTTTTCATTACAATACTTGAGCTACTAGGACTTGATGTAATTCTTGATCCACTGGGGCATGATGCAAAGGAGGGAGTACTCGCCTTCACGGACCTCTTTGGTGGAGTCTTCTTGATAGCAGGGTCATGCGAAGCTTTCGTACTATCTGTAGAAGGTATCTCTCACAATATGAATCTGACAGATTATGTATCTGGAATCTATGCAAGTCTTGCAGCTACGATTCCTGAGTTAGCAGTCATAACATTTCTCATACTTGGTAACCAGTATGAACTCGCATGGGTGTTAGCACTCTCCACCATTTTCATTAACACAATGGTATTTGCTACCTATAGCTTCTTCCTTCCTAAAGACGAGCAAGGCAACTATAGATTACCTGACGCTATCATGTGGGTCGGCTCTGAGTTGCTTACTGTTGGAGCAGTCATAAGCTTCGCGGTTGGAGTATCTATGCTCTTATTGCATGTTTTCATTACTCCAGTTCTCCCAGGTGAAACATTCTATTTCACGTATGACGAACTATTGGTCTTTGGAGGTTGTCTGATAGCTGTCTTCATCGCGTATTTGTATACAATCACGAAATATTATGGAAAGCGAATTCCACAGACTGAAGAAACATCTGCTGATGACATAGAATCGTTCGATGAAAAATATCCTAAATCTTCACATGTACGTCCTGTGCTGGACCAAAAGACTGTTGGCATCTTTCTGATTTTTGCATCGATAGGGGCATACCTTGGTGGTGAGGCACTAGCAAACTTTGGGTATTTCCTTCAGAATACATGGGGATTGAATTTCATTCAAACTGCACTATTACTCGTTGTATTTGCAGGAGCACCTGAGTATGTCATCGTAGCATCCAGTCACAGGAAGGAAGAGATTGAGATTGCACTGTCAAATGCTTTCGGAGGGATTGTGCAGGTATTCTTTGTGATTTTTGGATACACTTTAGTTTTCTCAGGACTAAACCTTCTCTCTCAAGGGTTAACTGATGCACATCACGGAATTCCAATCGATTTGTATTCTGTAGTGTTAGTGATTTTCGCTTTCCCGACATTATTCATTCTAAGGACGAAAATCACCGACGATGCGAAGATCAACAATCTTGAAGCAATTGCAATGATTGCTGTTTTCATAATGATGTTGTATATCCTACTGGTGTTTGGTGGTCTAACAATCTAACATCGAATACTAGATTGGCTTCACTACTTAGAAGCCAATCTCTTCTCGCTTACCTCACCTGCATCAAAAATAGATACTTAGTAAGTGTGTGAAGATTCTCCGATCAACTGAATCTTTATGATACTGGCTAAGATGATGAATTCATCTGCATCTTCATTGACCTGATGTTTCATACCTACTATTCCATTCCCTATGAAATCAATATATCCTTCAGAGAGAATCGTGTTTGGAGGCCCGATTAACCGAACCCTGATTTTTTCTCTGGCAGCCTTCAGAAGGACATTGCGAAGTGTTGTGTTCTGTTCTATGTCTGTCATAATAATCACCCGATACAAACAAGGACTCAGTTGTCATTAACGCTTAACATAGTATCAGAGGATTGCTCTTCTGATACGAAGTAAAATACGTAAAAGTACTTGAACCAACCGGAGTGGATGATTCTTACCCCTGCAGCAATCTTGCTTTCTAGTGAAGTCTTTTATTTTTCCCTATCAATATAATTCCGAGAGAGAGAGAGTAATTCTGTTCTCTTTGAATCACTGCAGGTGTCGATGATCGAAGTAAAATCTCTTTGCAAATTAAATCAGAAATTTCTCAGCGCTTTTCTTTTTCGAGAAATATGTCCAATTAATCCAAATGTTGTGGATGGTGAATAGAATGTACCTGAATAGAAAATCCTCAGAGTGGAAAAAACACACATCCATTGTCTTTCACGCATATAGGCGTCAACTAGTTACTTCTGTGGAGCGCGAAGCTAACTTCATCAAATATGTTCGAAAGGCTATTCAGTTAGAACTAACAAAAACTAATCCAAATTGGAATATACCTTGTGTGATGTGAAATATGCAAAGAACTCGGGGAATTATGCCCCGAGTAATTGCTGTAGTATATCTCTAGATGATATTTAGCTGTTTACCAACTTTCTCGTATGCATTGAGGGCGATATCGAGTTGTTCTTTGGTAAGACCGCTGTTCATCATATTTCGTATTCGTGCTTTGTCACGAGCGACCATTGGGAATACAATCGGGAGAGCAAGAATCCCTTCATTGAATAAGCCGTCACTAAGTGAGACTGCCTTTGAGCTCTCTCCAACAATTGCTGGAATAATTGGAGTTTGACTGAAACCTGTATCATAGCCCATTTGCTCTAATCCTTTAACGAAATATTCCCTATTGTCCCAGAGCGTCTTGACATGTTCTTCTTCAGTTTCAAGAACATCAATTGCTGCAATGCATGCTGCTGCAGTTGCTGGTGGATGGCTCGCGCTTAGTAACCAGGAACGGCTCTTATTGAGTGCATAATTGACCATATCCAGACTGCCTGAAACGTGACCTCCCATGACTCCAAATGCTTGACTGAAAGTACCCATCTCAAATTGCACATCCCTGTGGGTGAGATTGAAGTGGGATACAATGCCACGTCCGCCCTTACCAAGAACTGCCTCGCCATGAGCATCATCAACGTAAATCATTGCACCATGTTCCTTAGCTGCTTTGGCAATTCCATCGAGCGGTGCAATATCTCCATCCATGCTAACGACGCCATCTGTTATAATGAGCATTTTTGGAGGATTTTCCTTTTCTGCATCGTTCAGGACTCTCTCGAGGTCTTCCACATTGTTGTGTTTGTAGACAAATCTGGTGGCCTTTGTTAATCGCACACCATCGATGATGCTTCCATGGTTCAATTCATCTGAGATGATTGCATCTCCTTTATCGACGAGTTGAGGTATCAGTCCCTCATTTGTTGTGAAACCAGCACTATATGTGAGTGAAGCTTCAGCGCCTTTGAAATTTGCAAGTCTTCGCTCTAGTTCAAGGTGAAGGTCCATAGTCCCCGCAATTGCTCGAACAGACCCGGAACCCACACCATGTGTTTCAATTGCCTTCAAAGCTGCCTCTTTGAGCTTTGGATGATTGCTTAAGTTGAGGTAGTTATTGCTACATAACATAATTACCTCTTTTCCATCAATCTGAGCTCTAGGAGTACTTGGTCCCTGAAGCTCTCTGATAACCCAATTCAAATTTTGATCAACAAGCTTCTGGTATTCTTCCTTCATCCATCCAGTTGGATCTCTCATAATAGCCACCAATCTAATTGGTCATTAGACCCAATATATGGGTCGACTCTAATCCGGCCGCATTTTTTAGACTATATATGGGCTTCGCTTGTGTCATGCGATTTCACTTGTATGAGGATTGGCAACTATCCACAACTAAGAGTAACCATAATTAGTTGTGCATAAACATACAAAATCGATATGAACTCAAGAATCAGGTCTATTATTAAGAGGTTCAGGGTTAGAGTGCTTTTGCTCAATGAATTTTGCATTTCGCTTCACTGAGATGTACATTGGTATAACGGATATTGGATAAAGAAGCATGGCCAATGGAAAGATTATCTGTGCGTATCCGAGAATACCACCAAAGAGACCTAGAAGATACGCTGCCAACAGAGTACCTGTTTGTCTTGGAAATTGCCACATTATTCTTGTAATTGAAAAGGACCTCGCTCTTCTTGATAGGGATACCTCCTCCATGAATAAAGAATTGAATGCAGGACGATTCATGTTTGCCACGGCATTTCGAGCAACGTAGAAGACCATCATCAACAGAAACCAAGGACTGTAGACAAGACCAAGCATCAGGATAGGTGCAAGAGTATACAGCATAGCTATTGTCCTAATCTTACCAATTCTCTCGCTGAAAAATCCTACAGCAAGTGTCCCTGTTGCAAGAGTGATGTTTGCTATAGCTGGTACACTTCCAAGAACTACGGGATCTGGAGTGAATGCAGCATAAATCCATGGGATGACATAGGGGATGACCATACCTGAACTAATTCCCATTAGAAGCTGCGTGGTTCCAAAGAGTATAGCTGTTTCTGTATCCTGACGCTCCTTTCTAGGGTCTTCATCCTCTGTAGCCATGATTTCTTTATGTTCTATCTCAACAGGGTCATACGTATGCAGCCATCGCTCTGTGTAGATTCCAAAGACACCTGTTGCAATCCGAAAGAATCCCATCATCCAAAAAAGAATGGCATATCTCATCATTTCTTCACTGATGAATGGAAATGCAATAGGATCAAGTAAAAGTCCTGCAACAAATGAACCAACAACTGCAGCAAGGGTTGCTGTTGCGGTTGTATATCCAAAGGAGCGAGTCCTTTCATCTCCCTTCTCTGTGTGATCAGCTATTAGAGAATCTATTGAGGTTCGTGTGAATCCCGTTCCAATTCCGGTCATAGCATAGACGATGAGGAGGAGTATACTATTAGTAATGAAAGGTATAGCCAATAAACAAAATCCTGCAAATAATCCACCAAGAAGAATTGATACTCCCCTTCCTTTTCTATCACTAAACCATCCTGCTGGGAAGAGAACTACACCCTGAATATACCCTGCTGCTGCAACTAATACTCCATAAAATGCTTCGTCAAAACCAATCGCTAAGACGAATAGTGGTAGTACTATCTGGTTGAATGCCATTGTGAGTTGACTAAAGGTTGAGAGTATCGATAGACGTGCAATCTTTGAAGTGTGATTTCCATCGATATTATTTCCCGCTAGTGTAACCATAAACTACTCACAATCCGAGATTTAAGCAAGCTAAAACCGAGGGGCTTTCTGCCCCTGATAAGTGAATCCCATACAGTCTAGCTAGTGTCTTCCGATGGAGTATCTGGTTTGTCAGTTTTTTCTTTATCTTCTTGACAAACATATTCAGGTACAATCAGAATAACAAAGAAGATAATTATCATGGTAACAAAACCGATAGTGGTTCTAAGGAAGAGGCTAATATTACCTATCCAAGGAATCCTTCCTACGACGACCCCAACAATCTCATCATATGTTCTTTCACCTGGATCCCGCATAGCGTTGTTATCGCCTTTCGTGTAGTAGTAATATACTCCATCAACTTCCTGAATTTCAACAACTCTATGAACTATAGGGCCATCTGTGTGCCAAGTAGTGTCTTGATAAACCACAATATCAGCCAGATGAATGTCTTCAGGAGCTTTTGCTTGAAGGATAAGAAGGTCTCCTCGATAGAGATTGGGTTCCATAGACTCGCTAGTAACGACAACAAGAGGGCTAGTAGTTCCCATTGAAATCATGAATATTCCATAACCGCCCAAAGTGCCAATTACGACAATTGCAAGAAGGAAAGCAGTCTTAGTCATTTCTGAACGCTGCTTCCATTTTAATCGTGCTTGAATCGATTCCAAGGGTAACCCTCTTTCGACCAGATTTTGGATTGTCTAATAAAACTGACGTTCACTGACCACACTAGCCCAAATCGATATGGTTAACAATCAATTCCAATTGGTTCTAAAACTAGAGGTAAGTGGATGAGCAGTATTTGGACTAGAATAACCAAGGCGAGTCCAGGACTGGACTGTGGTCTGTGTGGTTTTCCCAAATGTTCGAGTTTTGCACGAGCTGCATTAGTCGAAGACGTATCTTTGGAAGAATGTCCACTTTATGGTCTTACTGAATTTGCAGGCCTTTTATCAGAAATGGAGAGTCTTATACAAAGAAAAACTGGTCTAAGATTTCGAACTGCTGCAGAATTACCTGAAGGTGGAGTGCTTCTAACTCGTCCCTGTAAGGATACTGACGAAAAGGTCATGGCAGAATTACGAGTTCACAATGGAGTTCCAGCTGGTGATCAGCTACGATTTGGAGTCTTTGATTCCAACCTTCTGTGCGAATTCTCAGAATGCCTCTCAGATATCTTTGATGTTGTGAAGTGTAGTCGCGACCTTGGGTATGGTCGGGCAGATACTGGCGAGATGAGCATTACTCTATTACAGGATGGTCGAGTCAATATGAGGCGTGTTGATGACCGTGAAAGAGTATTGAGTGTATTTGCCAAAATTGAATCTGCAATTCTAGGTTCAATAATTTGTAACTGCTGTGGCAATGATTTGATTTCCTTGGTTTCCGGACTTGTTGATAATAATGATTCACATCCTGCTCTTAGGTCTGGAAGTTCAATATGCATAGACAAAGAAATTCTTCATCAGCAATTTTCTAAGAGGATGTTTCTAAATGAATTCAATGCAACCAATATCTCAGATGCTATTGACTATGGATTCTGCATCTTGGAAGATTCGATTGCATCTTTAATAAATGGTGAACCAGTTGATACCAAAAGGAGCGAACAGATTGATCATCTAAATTGTAAGATTATCTCGCTCACTCGAGATGATAACAATGAAATTAGAGAAACAATAATTCTCAAGGCTCTTGGACTTACCTGGGTTCTTAGTACTGCCTTTCAAGCAATCTATATGATACAGGGTATTCTCAGGCCATACAGTGATGAATTCCATTCAGAAGCGTATAATATAATACAGTCCGTGTTGGATAGTGGAGATTTCATTAAACTCCCAGAAGAGAATGAGCAATTATTCCAAGTTTACGCACATTCCAAGTTGCTTGAAAGAGCATACAGCAAAAAGAAAGAATGGGACATGAGTTAATCTAGTGAAGCCAACGTTTCGCAGCCATGTCCATAATTGCCTTTAATTTTTCTGCCTCTTCCCTGACGTCTGGTGCCCATTCCTGAACTTCTTTTATTATATAATTACCAACTTCTTTTGCCAAGAAATCTCTCATAATCTGTAGCTTCTTCTCCTCAGCGGCTGCAACACGCATAGCATCTTTCGTTGTTGGAAACCCTTCTTTGGGAAGTTCAGTCGTACTAATCACATACCATTGGTCATGTCCGATTTTTACTGCGACAATCTGTGCTGGCATCAAATCAAGATCTTCCCTAAACACTATTGAATCCCCTATCTCAATAGAGTCAAATGGAGATGATACATCTCCATCTAGAGTTTCACAAATCTCAACATATTCGAAGAGTACTCGCTCAACTGCTTTCTTCAACAACTCAAATGATGCAACAACAATTATCCCTTCATTATTTCCTGGCATGAGAATTCACGAATACTCTGCATTTCAACGCCTTAACCTTTGCTCTAAGTAACCATACAAGTAAATTGTAGGCGACCTGACATCTTAAAAGACACTTAGACTCAATTTGGTGATGGAGAAGTTCTTCTCATGAAGGTATCAACGATTCGGTCTGAAGGTCTGGCTCATCTATCCTATTTTGTAAGCTCTGGAGAAGAAGCTTTTGTCATTGATCCCAGGCGAGATTGTAATATCTATCTAGAACTCGCAGTGCGCGATGGTTCATCTATAACTCATATATTTGAAACTCATAGAAACGAAGATTATGTTATAGGGTCGGTTGAGCTGCAGAATAAGGTTCCAGATGCTCGCATTGGGCATAGTGCAGAAACCTCTTTCAAATATGGAGAGGATAGACTCCAAGATGATGACACTTTCAAGATAGGTAATATCAAAGTCACATGTATTCATTCTCCTGGTCACACTGACGATAGTATGTGTTATGCAATCTCTGATTTAGATGTCAGTGATGATTATCTGTTACTTTTCACAGGAGACACACTCTTTGTAAATGAAGTCGGACGAACAGATTTAGTTGATATTAAGAAGCATGAATTGATGTCTCAAAAACTCTATCAAAGCCTTCATGAGAAAATCCTACCACTTCCTGATGGAATTATTATACATCCTGGACATGGTGCCGGTTCTGTTTGTGGAGGGGCTATTGGAAGTCGTGACTTCTCTACACTCGGCTACGAGAGACAAAATAATATCTGGTTGGATATGGACGAAGAAGATTTTGTCCAAGGTAAATTAAGCCAGAAACTTACTCTTGCACCTTACTTCAAACGCTGTGAACAGCTCAATACACAGGGGCCACCCCTATTACCTTCATTATCTGAGTTGACACAATTTGATATTGATGAGCTAGAGTCTTTCATTTACGAACCAGATACAAATCTTCTTGATACTCGCCAAGTAAATGATTTTGTCATCTCACATATACCTCGATCTATTAGCTTGGATATACGACATATGGGACTATTTGCTGGTTGGGTTCTGGATGAACAAAACCGATTTGCATTCCTTCTTAATTCTAGTAATGACTTTGAGGAAGCATGTGGCATGCTCTATAGAGTCGGTTTAGATTCTGTTGTTGGGGTACTAAAAGGTAGTATTGACGATTGGAAGAAAGCTGGCAAAGCATTGGAGTCGTTACCAGTCTATACATTCGAAGATATTCGTAGTCAAAACACAGACATCCAGATATTCGATGTTCGTCAATCTCATGAAACAGAAGGTAATTACATCAAGCTTTCCACATTTATTCCATTAACCTCTTTAACTGAAGGTATACAGGAACACAATAAGGATTCAAAAATCGCAACTATATGCCCGCATGGTATTCGGGCTACTACAGCTGCAAGCATCCTCCGTCAGCAGGGATTTATGAAAGCTGGAATTACTGAGGAGGGTCTTGATGGTTGGAAACAGAGAGAATATCCACTAGAATCTGAATAATAAATGAGGAGATTACAGTGTTTTGGAGACGCTCAACTGGTAGGTCAGATGTTCTTGCTCAAAACGGTATAGTTGCAACATCCCAACCTCTTGCTACACAAGCAGGAATCAGGATTTTAAGAAATGGTGGAAACGCGATAGATGCAGCAGTTGCAGCAGCAGCTGTACTTGATATTGTCGAACCTTTCAGTACAGGGTGTGGTGGGGACGCATTCACATTAATCCACAAGCCTGGTCTGAAAAAACCACTTAGCTACAATGGTTCAGGTCATTCCGGATCTCTCGTTTCATTGGATGACCTTCTCGAGAAAGGTTGGACTGAAATGCCAATTAGAGGAGGGCCAACAGTTTCAGTACCTGGAGCAATGCATCTATGGGGGACTCTGATCGAAGAACATGGGAACCTTGACTTGAAGGATGTACTCCAACCTGCGATTCAATATGCAGAGAATGGATTCCCTGTTTCACCTATCATCTCAGAGTACTGGTCCAATGTTCCAAGCGTTCTACGGAATGAGGATGCTAAGCGAATCTACAATCCAAATGGAATGATTCCCAAAATTGGGGATATCATGAAGAATCCAGACTTAGCAGCTACGTTTACTCAAGTTGCTAAGGAAGGAATTGATGCATTTTACACTGGTAAGATTGCAGAATCTATTGTTGAAACTGTGCAGTCGGATGGTGGGTTCTTGATATTGGATGATCTGTCAAACCACAAGACTGTTGAAACAAAACCCATTTCCACTGATTATTGGGGAGTGGAGGTTTTTGAACATCCACCAAATGGACAAGGGTTTGCTGCATTAATTATGCTCAACATAATGGAGCAATTTGATTTTTCCAGATTCCATTCATTATCTCATGAGAGATACCACCTGATGATAGAGGCAAAGAAGCTTGCATATGATGACTTATACCGACATAACGCTGATCCCGATTTCTACGATATACCAATGGATGAACTTCTTTCAAAGAGCTATGCTACATCAAGAGCATCATTCATTGACTTGAATGGAGTATTGGACACTACTGATATCTCTATGAAACAAGGACCCGACACAGTCTATCTGTGTGCTGCTGATGGTGAAGGAAATGCTGTATCCTTCATCAATAGCTTGTATATGGGCATTGGAAGTGGATTGGTTGCAAAAGGTACTGGAATAAAACTACAAAACAGAGCTAACATGTTTTCATTGGATCCAGACCATCCGAATTGTTATGCTCCACGCAAGAAACCGTTCCATACCATCATTCCCGGAGCCCTATACA
>JAEORG010000425.1 GCA_016841005.1 Candidatus Thorarchaeota archaeon
TGGATTTGAGATTCTGAAGAAACTAGGAATGCGAGATAAAACTGATTTGAGTGGCTTACGAACATTAGAAAGGAGATTCGAGAGTTTGGATATGACACTAAAATATCGAGAAGTGAAACATTGGCCTTTTGGAGAATCTACAGTTAACTTGTCTAGAGAAATGGGACAACTCCTAAACAAGATGGCAGGTTTGCCAATTATTACTACACCATAATGTCTGACTTTCTCATGAATGTGCTTTCTTACGCTGAAGCTCCAAGAATTTTTGATTAGCAGCTTCTGCTTCTCTTGTCCTCCCTTCTTGTCGATGGAGGGTTGCAAGATTTTTCCAACCTATGAGATTTTCAGGGTCAAGTTCTACAGCCTTCTGGAATGCACCAAGTGCCTCTCTTGTTCGTTTTAGTTTGATATATGCAACTCCAACATTTGACCATCCCATGGAATCATCAGGATTTATTTCTACAACGTTTCTAAATGCTTCCAGAGCATCCTTCCCCTTCTTTCTCATATCAAGAATCTGACCCAGAGTCTTCCAACCTTCAGCATAGGATATTTTGAGATCCACAGCTTTCTGCGCAGCTTTGTGTGCTTCTTTAACATTATTAAATTTCAAATGAATCAATGCCAATACGTGCCAACCCTCATAATTATTCGGTGACGTTCTGAGACATTTATTGATGGATTCGAGTGCAGCAGAAAAGTCCCCTTTTTGTAATTGGTGTCGAGACAGCTCTAGCCACGAGTCAGAACTTGCAGGATTCAATGATACTGCACGTCGGAATGCGCGGTCACCTTCTTCGACGCGATTTGTTGAAAGGTACAGCATTCCGAGACTTCTATATGCATCAGATAAATTAGGATTCAACTCCACTGCCGTCTTCAATGCCTTTTCGGCCTCGACATACTTCTCGACTTCTCGAAGGAACTCGCCAAGTTCGTACCATGCTTGTGGATTTTCAGGTTCCTCTTCTGTTCTATTTCGCAATTGTTCCTCAGGTGAACCAGACTTCGCTGAAGTACTAGGTTTCTCTGGTTTCGTGACAGTGACACTGGGTTCTGATTTAGGCTTTGGTGGTAGTTTACTTATGGGTTTGGGTGGTAGCTTACTTACGGGCTTTGGTTCTGGTTCTGGCTCGGGTTCTTCTTCCTCAACCTCAGGCGGCTCAGGTTCGACAAATTCTTGTTTCCAAAAAACAACTGCATCCGATTCATTTATGATTTTTAGATAATCCTCATACTTTTCTTTCAATTCAGGATGTTTCTTGACAAGATCCGCAGCCTTCGCTAGGGCATCCTTTTCGTCTTTTTCTCTGTCAAGCCGACGCCCGTAAAGCCCAACATGCATCAATGCCTCAAAGAAATCAGGTTTGATGGTGAGTGCTTCTTTAGTTCGATAAAGAGCTTGGTCCAATCTACCACAAAGTGCTTGGACTTCTGCAAGTGCAAGATAGAGGGTTTCATGCTCAATCTCATGCAGACCGTGAGTCAAAGTAAATTCAGCATCATCAAGTCGATTGTTACGAAGATAAAATCTCGCAAGCTCTAACCATCCACCAGGATATTTTGGAGAATGATCTGTCAACAAGCTGAGTTGTTCTTCTGCTTCATTTATTTTCCCATGGTCTTCATACATGCGCGCAAACTCGACAGCTTGAGAACGAGAAATGAATTTGACAGACTTCGATTTCCCCTTAACAAGCTTTAGAGATTGTCGATAAGCTTTCCATGCTTCATTTCGTTTGCAAAGACAAAGAAGAGCCATAGCATGAGCTGACCAAACCTCGCTTGCTTCAGGGCTTAGTTCTGTCGCCTTTTTTGTTAGCTCTATTGCATCCTCATACGCTTTTGTAGGGTCATTTGACCCTCTAGCTTCTTTCAATTTTGCTGAAGCATCAGATAACAATTTTTCAACATTTTTAGGAAGCGTTCCGCCGCTCATTGATGTTAGACCCCCACATCCCAGAGGATTCTAAATCACCGGTGTACATTCCTCTAATATCACTTTCTCATTTTCATATTGTATGATTAGTAAATGTTAAAGGGAGCTGTGACAGGGCGACGCGATATCGGTGACTAAAATATGGTTGACAGAAAGGAAGTAAAACGAGCTGCCGCAGTTTCAGTAATTGCTGCAATTGTCCTTACTGTCATGAAAATCGCTGTTGGGATTCTTAGTAATTCTCTTGGAATAATTTCTGAAGCGCTCCATAGCGGATTAGATTTGATGGCTGCAGGTATAACATATATTGCAGTTATTAGAGCTGCAAAAGCTCCTGATGCAGAACACCCGTTCGGACACGGAAAAATAGAGAATTTTGCTGCACTAGCAGAAACAATTCTTCTCTGGATCACATCCGTTTGGATTGTTTATGAAGCTCTAAGAAGAATTACAGAAAGTGAATGGCCTGAGGCATCCATGCTTGGAATAGCTGTTATGGTTATTAGCATTATAATAAACTATGAGCGAAGCAAATTGCTCTCTCGTGTTGCTGCAGAACATGGGAGTCAGGCTCTAGAAGCCGACGCACTACATTTCTATGCTGATATGATTACTTCAGTAGTTGTACTATTTGGACTTGGTTTTGTTTGGTTTGGTCTTCCGATTGGTGACCCACTGTCTGCGATAGGTGTTGCAATTGTAATTTTTGTAATCTCACTTCAGCTAGGTAAAAGAGCATCCAATATTCTCCTTGATTCATCTCCTGAAGGCGTTGAAGACACCATCAAAAAAATATGTATAGAGATTTCTGGAGTTCATGAATGTAGACGAGTTAGGGCTAGAGAATCAGGACCTCATCTATTTCTCGATATTGTTGTTTCAATTGAACCTAATGTAAATGTCAGCGAGGCACACAATATTGCTGAATTAATTGAAGCAAGAGTATCTCACCTTGCTCAAGTAGTCGATTGCGTTGTACATATCGAACCCACGGATCAACCTATGAGTGAAAGAGGAAACGATATCTATAGTAAACTTGCAAGTCTTGCACGGACACATCCTCAGATCGACAGTATCCATAATATCCGAATTCTTGATATCCCTGAAGGGATACATCTCGTCGCAGATCTTGAAATCTCCTCAGAGATGTCACTCGAAGAAGCACATATAATTTCGGACGAGTTTGAAGACTCGATTAAGACACTTAGTCCTGAAATAAAAACTATAGCACTTCATCTTGAAGCATCGGAGTCAACTACCTCTGCAGAAGATGTCACCAAGAATTCAGAAGACCTCATTATCCGAATAAAGGATATTGTAGAAAGAACTACCTCAGAATGTGCATGCAAGGATGTGCTCGTTGCAGAAGACGAACAAGGACTGATTGTGTCATTAAATTGCGGTATCAGAGGCTCCATGACATTAACAGAAAGCCATGAGATTGCTGAGGAGATAAAGAGGGTAATCAACCAAGAAATTAACGATGCAAAGGTGTTTGTTCACATGGAACCTATGTAACCACGGATCTGACCGAGGTTATCCATACTGAAAGTCCCCACTCGCTACGGTCATTCCACCCTTTCTGCATATGATTACGCCAACAATTAGAATTACTCCGACTGAGCTGCTAACAACTGCAATTACAATCAACATGGAATCCATTGGGGGAGGTTCCTCTGAGGTAGTTACTGGTGTAGTAGTTGTTGTACCAGGAGTTGTTGTTGTAGTGGATAATACTGTGACCCTTACAGTGTCTGTCGCTACATTTCCGCTAGTATCAGCTACCCAAATCGTGAATAAATAAGTCCCAACAGTTAGACCATCTACAACAACTGCAAATATCTGCCATGATTCTGTCCAGGACGTATCAAGTATAACGATACTATCTCGAGATATTCTATAGGTATCTGGGTAATAATCTGAAGCCTCCCATTCTATTTGGTGGCCAGTTGTTCCTTCATAGTATTCGATATCATCTGGATGATTCAACACAGGATCCGTGGTGTCTGTAACATGCACAAGCACATAATCACTGTTCGAATTTGAATTGTCATCGTACACAACGAGTGTAAGGTTATGAAAACCAGGTGGTGTGTGAAATAAGCAGTATACAATATCACTTCCATCCCAAGTGCTACTATTAACCAACTCTTCATCGAAGTAGATTTCGTAATGTGATGGATTTTCGTCCGAAACAATCCAAGTAACATTGAATGGATAATCAGCTCCTTCATATGTGATGTCAGAGTGTTCAACTATTTCTGGTGGAGTTGTGTCCACTTGAGGTATTACTGAAAACCATGTTCCGTGAGATGGTTCGTCTGCTACCAAGGTTCTCACAAAAATCCAATCTACAAAAAGATCAGCTGTTGTATGTTTACCTAAACCAATACCTCCCGTCTGGTAGGTTGGATCCACTATGCTTAGTCCATAATCCGATTCAGTGAGTGAGTTTCCGAGAGCTGAACAACTTCTTCGAACCCATATATCGGAAGGAGCAGATGATCCCTCATCATCATATAATATTGCAGTACCACTGCTCTCATAAAGACGGGAATTTGCATTATGATAATGACAGAAGATATATCCTTTCGAATACTCGTATAGTTGGTAATTTTGATCTCGGACCCAAATTCCGGACCACCGACCTACATCCATATTTGTGACTTTAAGTAGGGATTCAACCGAGTAATTAGTTCCGCTCCATTCTGAGGCTATTTGTAATCCGTCAACATTGCCTGTCAACTCAAGAATACCACTTACAATGTTCGTGGTCCCTCTATGTACAGACCATCTTGATGAGTCAATTACAGGTGCTTCAAAATCATCGAAGAATAAGAAAGTCGTATTTCCATTGGACATGTTTGTAACTGTCTCATTTCCAAAATATACCCACATCTCTACATCAGAAGAGAGATTGTCTGCAATCTCAACCCAAAATGTTGCAAAATCGCTAGGAATTACTTCCTCAATCCAATAGTCATACTGGACGGAATTGTTTAATGATGCAAACCTTATGTCATCAAAATCTTGCTGGCAGAGAGAAGAACAATACATATCCTCACCAAAGTCTGTCCCTGTGCCATAATGGATCGTGAACTTAACTTGATAATTAACACCTATACCTGGAGATCCTTCAATAAGGTGATAGGTTCGGTAAGACCACCCCTGCATCAATGGGGGTTCTTCAGGTCCCCATGTCGAATGCTGAGGTTCTGATTCAATCCATTTTCTGACATAGAAATTATCTAGCGTGAAGTCATCGTTGTAGTATTGATGTCCGTAGAAGGTTAGAAAATCATAACCATCTCCAGTCGCTCGTAATCCATCAGCACTATGACTCACTCCATCCACAACCATAACATGGTCATCAGGTGAACATTGAAACTCAAATTCATACCATGTGCTTTCATCAAGAATTATTTGAGGGGAATATTCTGTAATTGCTGGACCGGGGAGATTATACATAAGGTGCCAATTTAGAGATTCTTTTGACATTGAGTTCATAGATGGTGCGTGATCATCAGAATCATACACATCAATTCTGAACTGTTGTTCACGAGCAGCCCAATAGAAATCCACATGCACTGCAACACTTGGTACTTGATTCCAGCTATTTACAAATTGCATGATTGGATTGGCTCCACCTCCACTATAATATCGAATTCCGTAGCCATTCTTCCCTATCGGATTATCAGCTATAGACACACTATCTCCTGATTCAACATCAAGCAGTTGCCATCCACGAGATGATTTCGGTGCATCTCCTAGTGTATATCCTGTATCAAAATCATCCCATCGAATGAAGGTTGATTCTCCATCGCTATCACTCAACACTAGAGGATTCCCATAGTACATGAATATGGTCACATTTCGGTCTAAGTTATCTTCAATTTCTACCCAGATTGTAGCACTGATATCCATCGTGAATTCTTCAATCCAGAAATCAAGAATACTCACACCATCTGCGCGCGTAAAACGAATATCTTCGAAGTAAGGATCACAATTAAAATTACAATATACATCTTCTTTATCATCTACTCCAAAACCATAGTGCACCTCAAACATTACTTGGTAATTAGTTCCAGCTCCAGTTGAGCCTGTAATGGTATGCGCTTTTCTGAAGTTCCAACCTTCAAGCCAACCTGTTTCTGGAGAAAGCGTATCAATAGTTAGGTCATCGGCATAGAAAGTTCCAGGCGCTCCATTGGAAGCATGATTGAATAAAGCAATCTCGATAACCTGAAGGTCAGACGGATCACTTGGAGCTCCCCAAACAGCTGTCCAATCTTGGAGTATGTTTCGTTGAATTATATGCCACTCATTAGGACTCCAATGATAGTATAGAAAGTAGGCATAACTGACATTAACGTTTGAATCTGCTCCCGGATAATCATAACCAGACCAAAGATAACTCATCCTTCTGGTTATAGCTGCTTGAATATCTTCCACCTTTATTTGAAGATAAGCGCGACCGTAGGCACCGCAGGTAATTCCAGTATCAGTGGGATATATTGCAGCTGATAGAGTGAGATCATCAGTCACAGTTCTTGGTGAGAGTGTCTGAACTACTGGGTCAAAAGGAGCGCTTGAATAAATGGAATCTAGTCGTGCCGCATAGGTTCCTGAATAGACAATTGAGCTTTGAATAGTATTGGTGGAAACACTGTCAGTGTTAATCCAAGGAGAGAAGGACCCCGTTTCAAATCCGGGATTTTCAATTGTGTTTGATGATACTGAGTGAGTCCTTTCAATAGGATTGATATGATTTGAAGAAGATACCATTCCAGTATTCTGAACAAATATTCCTGAGCCTAGGATAATCAGCACGACTGAAAACAGAATCCACCTAATGCGCCTCAATGCCCACTTACCTCCAGAATTATCTCATATCAAACATCATCTAGCCAAATATCTTTCGTTGCTCTGGAATGTAAATCAAAGAAGCTGTTTCAATGCTTTAGGTAACACTAACGAATCCTCAACGTTTGCCATTGAGAACTTTGTACTCATATCTCCTGATACAAACTCCAACTCCTTTGCATCAACTAGAGCGCTCAAATCAACCTCTAACAACCTATTATTTCTGAGGAGCAGCCGTTTCAGTTTGTGACATTTGTATAGTGGATTGAGATTAATTGTGGTTAGACCATTATCAGAGAGTGTCAAAAATTCTAGGTTAATACAATCTTCCAGAGGACTTAGATCGATGTTGACCAAACCATTCTCAAAAAGACTCAGATTCTTTAATTCATTACATCCAGCCAATCCATTCAAATCTATAGAGGTGAAATTGTTCTTTCCTAGCCACAGAGATTCTAGCTGTGCACAATCCTTGAGGGGAGTAAGATCAATATCATCGAGTTTGTTATTGGATAGATAGAGTTCTCGTAATTCAGAGCAACTGGATAATGGACTTAGGTCAAGATCTGTCAACTTACATTCATCAAGTCGCAAATAACGTAGATTACTACAATCAGCAAGAGGGGAGAGGTTAATGCTACTAATTTCATTTCCTTTTAGATTTAGATTAACCAGATTCTGTAAGCTAGACAAAGGAGAAAGGTCAAGAGATGTGGCTCCTGATTTTTCAAGCTCTAATTTTCTGAGATTTCTGCATGATTTTAAGGGCTTAAGATCAAGGGAACGAATCCTATTCAGTGCTAAGGTGAGAGTGACAAGGTTCTCCAAATCCGAGAGTGGTGCAAGGTCTATGTCCTCTAGCCCTAAACTCCTAAGATTGAGCATTCGAAGGTCATTGAGGCCCTTTACTGGGTGGAGGTCAATCTTCTGCATTATGTTACTTCGTAGGTTTAAAGCTCTAAGATTCTTCAATGAGGATAGAGGTTCTAAATCAATCTCTTTGATTCTGTTATACCAGAGGTTCACAACTCTTAATGTTTCGATTCCCCCAAGTGGAGAGAGATCCATAGATTCATTGTCGTTATGACTCAGGACCAGAGCACGTAGGTCAGTCATTTCTTTGACAGGAGACAGGTCAATTGAAGTGATTCCTTTACCTCGGAGATTAATCGCCTGTGTGTCCTTTGGAAAGGAAGTTTCCTCTGTCCGTTCATTACGAACCTGATAACGAAAGAGAATATTTTCCATTAGTCTCCCACCTACTTACACAAATCCTCTAATGTTCATAGTATTTAGAGTTAGCGAGAGGGAGCAGGTGAATGCTGGAAAAGAATGGAGCCCCAGCATTCAGACCTCGGAGGAGAGGAGAGGTTGCGTCGGCGAAGAAATCGTCGAGTTTGGGGGAGATTCGCTGTAAGATGTTACTCGGGAGTGAGCAACTTTGAGGTTATGGATGATGTCCACATGCCGACGCACGAATTATTATGAAATCATAGCCCTTAATATATAATATCTGTATATTACCTCCTTTCGATTATTCGGAAGGTTGTATTCTGTGTAGACAAGCTTGTCCATATTATTACCAATTCATATTAGAATTTGAATCCTCAGAGAATGTCTTCAGCGGTGAATTCTTTAGCTCACAAAAGCCATAAGAAACCTCTGCCATTTTCTCTACGGTGGTATGCGTGGGTAATCCGTTCAAGAGAGTTGTGTTTGGATTATTCCTATCATTCTTCATCTTTACACTATTGATTACCCCACTTACAGAAAAAATTGGGATTATTACACTGGACCCAGTTGAATCCAATAGACATAATCTGATTGCATTGAATCCGATAGAGATAACCAGTAACACGGACCCGGATTGGGGGTATTTCGATGGATTGGGATCTCAGGCAGTTCCATATCGTCTTCATGATATTACAATTAGCGCTTCAGACACTCAACTGATTACTATAACTGGCACAGACAAGTACTTTGAGATATACAATTGCATCTTAAACAATCAAAATTGGGGTAATGTGGATGGGATTTATCTCCAGAGCACCAAGAACGGAAAGATATACAATAACAATCTAACAAATAGTCAGCATTCTATATTCATTGATACGGCTTGCGATAACATCGAAATTTATGGAAATACTGCTAATCACACAGGAGGGTCAGATAGAGGAGGTAGTGGTGTTCGAGTGAATGGTTCTGCGAATATTTACATTCATGACAACATATTGTACGACCATGCATTCAACGGTATTTGGGTTGAAAACACGATAAACTGCGATATTGTACATAACACAGTGTATGATTGTGAAACTGGTATATGGTCAATAGAAAGTGGCGACGATTTCGTCATTACAGACAACAGAGTCTATGATATAACTTGCACTGCAATCAGAGTTGAAGCGCCTAGCTATGTTGCAGACAATACCGTATATAATAGCGAAGATGGTATTCTTACTTTAGCGGACGCTGAAGTTTATCACAATACAATCCACGATTGTGAGTCAGGCTTACGAACACTAGCTACAACAGACGCACATTATAATACAATCTACAATTGCGATTGGGGTATTGTCGCTCAAGATACGACCATAGCTTACCAGAATTCAATCTATTACAATGGTTTTGGTATCCTCGTTGAGAGTAGTGATACATCAAATGAATTCTATGAGAATACAATATATCAAAA
>JAEORG010000426.1 GCA_016841005.1 Candidatus Thorarchaeota archaeon
AACCAAGAATTCCAATATCATGCATAACCAATGGAGCTCCTACGCAGACGCAGTCACAGTGATCTGAAATATCAATAGCCAAATTGATGTAGAAGAATTTCTCTGGTCCAATTGATTTCACAACACCCAGAGAGTTCTCAACCACGCGAAGTCCCATGTCCCGACCGGACCAAGGCATAATGATTGCCTTAGCGCCAACGTTGTTTGAACATACCGATGCGCAATGACCACAAGTAACACAGAGACTCCAATCAATGTTGACCGTATTGGAAATCTCAATGCAACGGACTGGACAGACGGACACGCATTCAGAGCATTCGATACCTCTACACTTCTCTTGAAATATCTGTATACCATCAGGACAATGAACTGCAGCTTTTCCTTTCTTCCCAACCATTCCAACACCCATATTCTTGATTGATGCTGCAATACCCATATGGTGAAACTTAGCGTGGGTTAGTAGGATAATTTTGTCACAGTCTAAAATAGCGCTAGCTACAGGAACTGACTGCAGATGATCGCCATCAATCGCCACAGTGAAGGTGTCAACTCCCCAATATCCATCAGCTATGACTATGGGAGCTCCTATTGTGCCTTGTGTGAAACCATTCAAAGCGGCACGCATCAGATATTCTGGTGCGGTGGTTCTACCACCATAAGGCCGTCCACTCCCATAGGCGAGAGAAGCAGTATCAGCCACAAATGGAAAACCTCCAGCTGCTCGAACAAGATCAACAAGTTTGCGAACATAAGCTGGTCGAATGTGATTCGTGTTCCCATAAAGCCCAAAATGCGTCTTAATCATGACCTTCTCGCCGTCATTAATAGAATCACGCAATCCTAGTTCATCAAAAACATGTTCAAGCTTGTCTAGCATATTGTAGTCCGTTCGAGTCTGTCGATTAGCAAAGAAAACATTCAGTTTTGTCATGTCAGCACCATCAGAGTATTTACCAATACGCAACTTATTGGTTGTCATTGAAGGTTTGAAAATATTCTAGCTACCGAAAAGGCTATTCCTAGTTCCGGGGTGCGAAGAACTATGTCAACCAAGTTTGAATTTGACAATGAAACAATACAGCGTTTTTGCAATACAAATGAGGTGACTATCGAGCTGACAACAAATCAGCTGAACAGACTTGCTTCTGAAGGAAAAACGCCCCTCTTGGTTGAACAGATAGCTAATGTTGTCGATCAACTCTGCCCTGATGAGGAGAGTCTAAGGAAATTCATTGAGCAGAAATCCATAGAATTCAATCCTATTGCGTTGTCTCTTTACATCCTGAATGACGATTTATGGAAAATCATGTCACGCAAACAAGAACATACCGAGAAGATGCTCCCCATGACAACCATTCCTTGGTTTTATTGGGAAAAAGATGCAGAAAGCAGGGAGAACCCATCTGGTATTAGAAGATTAGATGACCCGAAGTATCCGTTCGCTGTTGAGTTGGAGAAAGGGTTTCTGATAATTCGAGGGAAGGGAGGCGATTTTGCAGGACTACTTGAAGGGCGTATTGTTGACCAACACAAAGGGATTAGACCTCTAATCATTCCCGGGTCTATAGGACCAACAAAGATTGTCGCAAAGTATGAATCACAATTTCTTAGAATTAAAATGGATGTTCAATCATCCAAAACAGATCTCTACCCACGTCCAATGAAGGTATTAGATTATGTCTTTTCAGAGAACCCTCGTGTTTTCTATGACCATGGAATACAAATTGAGATAGATGGTGGAGATGTCAGTTTGAAGGTTGGTAACAGGAGAGAAAACACCCTACGGGGGAAGGTGATACTCCTGATAGGGAAAGATTTCAATGAAACAACTGACTCGGGCAGTATTCTGATGTTTCATGTATGGCTTGCAATGATGAATAGAATTCCCTTCCTTTAAAGGAGGGTTTAAAATTCATTTACTTTCATCGAACCTCAGTTTTAATCATCTTTGATTGAGGAATGAACATGGAATACACAATTGGTCTTTTAATTACAGGCTTGTTCATTATCCTCGTCACGCTCTATCGTTTGAGAAGGGTGAGAAAACAAAGAGAACTTCAGCATCAGTTACAAGATGCGTATGATGTATCTGGTCTTGATCTAAGTGGCAATACTCGATATGTGAGCTGTTATTCCCATGGATGGGTTATGGACAACATAACTAAGAGACCACATTCAAGAATTGGAGCCCTTTTGCAGGATCATCTCGCAAACAGTACACTTCTGGCAGGAATTTGGATTGGACTTGTTGTGGGAACTTCGTCGATGCTCCTTACTTTGTTGCTTGTTCAATCATTGAGAGCCATAGGCACAGTCATTGTGATTTTTCTAGTCGGAGCTATGATTGCCTTGGGGCCTGGAGGACCAAGATACTCCGAGAATTTGCTTGATGCAGTAATGAAAAACGAGATTGAAGATTTAAACGCGCAAGACTTCGTGTATGTCAAAATTGCTAATGATACAATCAGGAATGCAGCTATCGTGAATATAGTATTGGCAGCAGCATTCATCTTAATTGCACCTTGGGGTGAGTTTCTACCCGATATTCTTGCGCAGGTTATAGCCTTGTTTACAGTGAATCTCATTTGGGAACCAGCGGTCTTTCTCTTGAATTATAACATTGGTTTTGCAATTTTCTATATTGCAGGATTTATTGGAGTCACTAGCTTTGTATGCTTGAAGTTGGGACAACGATTAACGGCGCCGGATGATGAAGCACCAGTGATTCATTACTAGTTGGTTAATGGATTAAGGTGGAAATACTAAGCCTAGAATATAGAATAATCCACTAAAAGCAAGTAGAATGATTGAGGTAATGAGTATTCTCTTCCCTACAAGAGCAAAACGCCATGATCGAGTTGGATTACCTTCTGTATCGAATCTCTTTTCGTCGTCAAGAGGTTGACGGCTCATCAAACATGCTCCGAGGATGAGCATAACTCCAAATTCTGGAATCGATAAATTCGCGGCGGTAAAGAAATCAAAAGGTGTTCCTGTTACCAAATGTAGTGTCATAGCAGTGATGATATTGATGAAAGCCAAAAGACTAGCCATAATCCATGTTTCAAAGAGATTTTTAGACCAGCCACTCATTTCTATCCCGCCACAATCTGGAGCCAGAAGTTGACTGCGAGTAAAACGATAACGAGGATGATTAGTGGAAGGAAGATGGTTTGACATGATGCGATGAAAAGTGCAATGTAATCCTTGCCCTCTAGTGGTCGGAGTGCAGCTTGTTCCTCTCGCTGAGCGTACTGCAACCAGTCGATCTCTTCCTCTTCTTGTTGGTCTTGGTTGTCCTCATCATCCTCGAAATCTATACTCATTTACTTCACACTCTGACTGGGGAATTATGCATTCTTTAATCAATCGCTGCACATGCAATTATGCATGTGTTCCATTGACTGAGTCAGCATATTCCATCTGAGCACTTTTTCCAAAGTCAAGTTCTCCGGCAAAGTGACAGGCTACCAGGTGTCCGTCACCAACGTCTCGTAGGACTGGATCTTCCATCTTGCAGATTTCTTGTGCGAAGATGCAACGTGGATAGAATCGACATCCAGGAGGTGGACTGATAGGACTAGGTACCGCACCAGAGAGAGTCTGAGCTCGTCCTGAGAACTTGGGATCAGGGATTGGTACAGCGGATACAAGCGCAAATGTATAGGGATGCAATGATTTCCCAAATACATCATATGGAGTAGTTTCTACCACCTTACCCAAGTACATTACTGCAAGTCTATCACTCATATGCTTGACAACAGACAAGTTGTGGGAAATGAACATATATGTCAAATCAAACTCATCCTGAAGGTCTTTCATAAGATTCAGGGTTTGAGCTTGCAC
>JAEORG010000427.1 GCA_016841005.1 Candidatus Thorarchaeota archaeon
CACCAAGTCGTTCAATAGCCCATCGAGTAATTTCAGGAACTGCGTCCTCACTAACATAAAGTAGCGGAGCATTCAGGAGACTTGCTATCACTGCAGCGTTTGATGCGGATTCAAGGTGGGGTTGAAGATCAGGAGATAATGTCTCGATTTCCCAATTTACCTGAAGATTATTGTTCTCAGCTGTAGGATCAATCCAAGCACCTATGTAAGTCCAATCACCTGTCATCGGATAGGGCATATTCATTGTTTTACTACCTGCTCCTCCCAGCAGACTCTCTGCAGGAGCCCACATAACCATTTTACCAGTAGGATCAATCAGAGCAGTATTGATGTTTGTACCAGCATTGTCCCAAGTTGATGTAACATTGAGCCAAGATGCGTCCTGGGGAACATTAATTGTTCGGGTGAAGCTTGGATGATATGTGACTTCGTAATTGATTGTCACTGGAGATGTAATCTGTGAATACGGATCCAATGTCATAGTCCATTCACCTATTTCAGTCACAGGCATCCAGAATAGCAAAGGTAAAGGATTATCGACATACCCTAGCGCAGGATTACGTTCAAATCGTACTTGATTAATTATCGAATAATCAACAGGACGATTCTGAGGGTCTCTTAGAATATGAGTGAAGAGCTCATTTCCTGTCCAGTTGAACGCTCCTTCCATCCATCCTACACCTGAAGGAGGAGTAAATGGAACGTCAGTCACAACAGTGTCGCTAATTACAATGGAACTCTGAAGGCGGTCAACTGTGGGACTGCTAAAGGTGTATGTATCCTCTCCTGTAATTACAGTTGGTTCAGAGAAACTATCCTTGGCCAAAGCCAAAACAACGGTATCTGCATATTCCCAATCGTATACTGCAAGCATTGCAGCAAGCTCTGCTGAAGTAGTCCCTTTGATTTGAGGGTAGATTTGGGTGCCAAATGTATCTTGAATACTAAATATCTGCGAACTAGTCAAATCCCCTATCGATAGGATCTGGTCTAACCCACCATCGGGAATAAGATATTCAGCCCAGTCATCCATAAGCCACTGTTCAGTAGAGCTTCCACCTGTAAACAGAAGTGGACTGATATATTTTGAGCCACCATAATAGAAAAGAGACGTGGGAATTGCAGCCATATATGCGAAATCATCGATATATGAATCAGGGTCATATGACACAAACGTAGCGCGGCTTAAAGGGGTAGGATCATCAGGTACATCACTTACTATGAAATCATAAGAACTGTTCATGGAAGAACTCGAATTTATTGAAGTCATAGGAAGGGGGATTGATGTTAGCAAAATAACGTGAATAATAAGTACGGTGACCAGGGAAACTCTGCGCGGTGATTTCAACAGGCGATACCTCTCATACAGCTTCCTTCCTGATTCTCAAGAAACACAAAAGAGGTTTTCCCACATGTTCCCAAGCAATTATTTATTCTAAATCAGTGAATTCGAGAAGGTCTTCATCGACTTCGTCATCATCGGTTTCGACATCTTCAGGTAATGAGTCGCGAACATCATCTATTACCCGACGCAGTCGCCTTCGGGTCGCTTTAGGTATGTCCCACATTTTTTGTTCTGCTCGGTCAAGTACTTCACGAGATATATCAAAGATTTCAGCTTCGAGATAATTTTGCGCTGCCTCCACAAAAAGCTCGGCAGCTTTCTTCTGGTTGTTTTTCATTTCTGCTATGTCACCCAGAAGAGAGAGAGCATCTGCTATACCAGCTTTGTCATCTAATTCTTGGTAAGTGGTCAATGCTTTCTTGAAGGTCTTCTCTGCGTTCACCCAATCTTCCTTGTCAGCATAAGCACTACCCATATCCATAATGATACTTGCCACACCCTGCACGTTCTCAGCTTTTTGATATGATTTCTGTGCTTTCCTGAAGAGCTCTAGAGCATCTTCAAAGCCGCCTTGCCCAAGCGTAGCTAAAGCGAGCCCGTAGGTTGCATCTGCTTCTCCATCAGAGTTCTTCAGCTTCTTGAAGAGTTTCATTGCAGCATCACATGTGGATACTGCTTCATTCCATTTCTCAAGATTGATTTGTGCTACTCCAAGATTATACATTGTGTCACTAATACCAGTTTCATCCTTGAGTTCTTTGTAGAGTCCAAGTGATTTTTCAAAGGCTGGCAAGGCTTCATCATACTCAGCAACAGACATGTAGATATTACCGGCTGCATTGTAGAATTTGGCAGCTGTCTCTTTCTCTCCAGCTTCCTCAGCAGCTTCGCCTTGTTCCATTAACGTAATTGGGTCCATATCTTCATCATCGAATGAAAGGTCGTCTTCGGTCAAAATCTACACCTCTGAGATAGCGAAAGAGAGAACTTGTAATGCTTTTGTTTCTTTCTGCTTATACTATCTTCGCATAACCAGTACTGGATTCTCCAGAAGAGGCCGCACAGCATCATTGACATTAAAGACTTCATCTCCAACCTGTACAGTGAGAAGTTTTCGCAGTTCGAACCGACGAAGATATCCTACTGCTTGATCACGTTGTAGATTTAAATCATCCATCAACTTCTTCAAGCCATTATCTTGACCACTGTATTCTGCAAATTTACTAAAAACTGAACTCCATTGCATCATTGACAAATACAGAAGTGTACGAAGCATACTGTCAACATTATCGCCATTTTTAGCTGAAACAGGTATGACTGGAAGTCCTGCTAGAAATCTCATACTATTTCGTAATTGGTCTACTGGACGTGCATCATCTAAATCTTGTTTGTTCGCTGCTACCACACATGGAACTCCAGGTAAGAAGAATGCAATTTCTCTGAAGAATAACTTCGCTCTTGCATCAGATTCAGCGTCCTTCGAATCAACAACAAATACGATGCCATCTGCTCCAGAGCTAAGAATCTTCCGCATAGTTCGAAAACGTAAAAGACCGGGTGTCCCAAACAGGAATACATTCATACCATCAATATTTGCTAGTCCGTGATCCATTGCAATAGTAGTTCCACGACGCTCAACATTGATGCATGCGCCATCAGTGATGTGATTTATCAATAGGCTCTTTCCAGACTCATAGGGACCAGTTACAACAACCTTCATGCGAACCATAGCCTCTTAGTTTTGCACCCATTCTCAAACAAACACAACTAGATATTATAGAATCTAGTATGTAAGTACTTGAATTTTGATGACTATGAGGGGTTAAATCATTTGCCGTGCTCTACCTCAGTACATTCTCCTCAAAAACATCCTATTATGTGATGAATACAGACATAATATTGATGCATGAGATATTAATCTGGTCAACAAGTATGAAATCAGCCCAGGTAAGGTCATAATGATGAAGCAGATGATATCAAGAGGACATATTTGATATCTCAGAATGGGAGGACGAGACCGATCGCTCGCGACGATTACTCCTCATCATCATACCCGTCAGGTTTTAGATGATATCATGGGAACTCGGTCTCAATAAATTCAGTGTCCTTAGCAAAGTATGCTGAAGGATCATTCACAGGCTTTATTGCATGTCCTAAGGTCCAACAAGGTAAATTCCTATTCGAAAGAAACTCGATGAAATCATCCACCTTCTTTGGTTCAACGAAAACCAACATACCTCCTGCAGTTTCTGCTCCGAATCCCTCAGAAAGCTTGTGCCCAAAGAATTCAGCTAATTCCAAAGTTCCACGGATAACAGGAATTGTATCAAGAACCACATCAACACAACTTAGTGCAGCAACATTACTTGCATGCCCAAGTAGTCCAAAACCAGTTATGTCAGTTGCTGCGTGTGCTTTTACTATACGCATTGCTTCCGCAACCTCAAGATTGCTTTTGGTCATGAGGCGAACTGCGATATCTTGCATTCGAGCCAGCTCAGATTCACTGAATGATTCAAGAAGTGCATCGCGCTTATCATTGAGCAAATCACGATAGGAGCGCATAGCAGGTTGAATACCCAGAGGTTTTGTCAGAAGGACAGCATCTCCAGGTTTAGCTCCATGGGAATATACGACATCATTTGGATGTGCTACCCCCATAGCAATACCGCCAAAAACTGGTTCAGGATTCTTGATTGTCTGACCACCTGTTACTGATGCTCCTAATCTATGCATGAAATCGTTCATACCACGAAGAATACCAACAGGTATCTCTTCAGGTATATCAGCAGGATAAGCCAAAAATGCCTGAAGTGATACAATTTTTGTGACACCCATCGCAAAGATGTCATTTGTAGCATTACATGCGACGATTTCACCTTGTGTGAAGGGATCATCAACAATTGGAGTGAAAATGTCAACATTCTCCACAACTGCTGTAGTATCATTAATTATGTGGACAACTGCATCTTCACCGAGTAAGTCTTGGCATCGAACATCTTCTGGTAATAGACCAGCAGTTTGAAGGAGCCTAGTCAAATCATCCTGTTTGACCTTACAACTTCAGCCATGAGTTTTTACCATTGCAGTAAGACGTACATCTCGCACTTGCTGAATCAGACCTCCATCGTTTTTAGGCATAATACCTAGATTGCGCTGATAACCTAGATACTAATTAATCATAGCCTTATTTCATACTTCACAAGCCTTATAGCCCGTCTGAGAAGTTGTCTAATATCACGCCTAGAGGTGACTTGGTTGCAGATTAACAAAATTGCAGACAACATATTTGAAATTCCTAAAGATACACAACCTTGGATGAGAGTACCAGCTAGAGTTTATGCATCTCAAGAATTGCTAGAAAAAATGAAACAAGACAAGACATTCAGTCAAGCAGTTAATGCAACCAGCCTTCCTGGTATCTATAAACATAGTATCGTCTTACCTGATGGCCATCAGGGTTATGGCTTCCCCATCGGAGGAGTTGCAGCAACAGATTATGAATCGGGTGTTATCTCTCCTGGTGGTGTTGGATATGACATTAATTGCGGTGTTCGTGCCATCAGAACTAATCTTGATATCAGCGATGTCAGAGATAAAATGAAGGAGCTCATCGATCAACTATGGAATACTGTACCCACAGGTGTGGGTAAGAAAGGGAAGATATTCCTTGGAGGAAATAGGGGTGTTGATGATGTACTAGAAGGGGGTGCACGTTGGGCAGTTGAGAATGGATACGGATGGGAGAGAGACCTAGACCATCAAGAAGCAAATGGTTGTATTGAGCTTGCAGATGCCAGTAAAGTTTCTCAACAGGCTAAGAAGAGAGGTTTCTCACAGGTAGGAACACTTGGATCTGGAAACCACTTCTTGGAGATTCAGGTTGTTGACTCGATATATGATGAAAACGCATGCAGAGCAATGGGAATTAATAGAGAAGGTCAAGTAATGGTCATGATACATAGTGGTTCGAGAGGTCTTGGACATCAGGTATGTGGTGATTACATCAAGACCATGACATCTGCTATGCGGAAATACAATATTGATGTACCGGACAGAGAACTGTGTAGTGCACCGACCACCTCTCCTGAAGGACAAGCATATCTAGGAGCAATGAGTGCTGCTGCAAACTATGCGTTCGCAAATCGTCAATCTATGATGCACTGGACAAGAGAGTCATTCTCGACAATTATGGGTAGCTCACCGGAAGATCTTGATATGCACTTAATTTATGATGTTGCGCATAACATGGGTAAGGTTGAGGAACACGATATAGATGGCAGGAGAAAAAAGGTAGTCGTTCATCGAAAAGGTGCCACTCGTGCATTCCCAGCGGGCCATCCAGATACTCCTGATGCATACAAAAACGTTGGACAACCGGTAATAATTCCAGGTACAATGGGAACGGCGTCCTATATCCTAATCGGAAATCAGAAGGCTATGGAACTATCATTCGGTTCTACTGCACATGGAGCAGGCCGCTTCATGAGTAGGTCGAAAGCAAAGAAGACATTCTTTGGCAAAGAAGTACAGTCAGGTCTCGCGGGAGAAGGGATACTGGTAAAAGCTACATCTGGTCTTGTAATTGCAGAAGAAGCTCCTGGTGCATACAAGGATGTCGATGAAGTAGTAAAAGTATCAGATGCAGTTGGTATTGCAACAAAAGCTGTACGATTACGTCCACTAGGTGTCATCAAGGGTTGATTTTGTTTTAGATCGTTCCATTGATGCAACATCAACGAGGACCAAGAGGATACCAAACATAATGACAACAAATCCAACAAGAGTCAAAGGTGGAGGAACTTCACCAAGAAAAACCACTGCTAACAGAGTTGCTCCTATGGGTTCACCAAGAACAGCAGAAGATACGACATAGGCTGGAACTAACGTCAGAAGATAGTTATTGACAGAGTGGCCCAATGCTGTCGGAAAAATAGCAAGTGCAACGAAAATAATAATCTCAGTTGGTTCAAGGACTATTACATTTATTCCCAGTGCCACACATTGAATAAGAGTTACACCAGCAGCTGTTATGTAAACAATTGATGTATAGACTGTGATTGGTAAGCCCTTTGCAAATCTTCTTCCTCCTATAAAGTAGATAGCTAAAAAGACTCCACTCAGTAACGCAAGTAGATCTCCTGTAAGACCTCCTGCTCCTATAGATGCAAAATCAGTCCAGGCTAACAAGACGGAACCAATGACAGCTATTAACACACCCATCCAAGAACGTCGTCTTAGAGATTCTCCCAATACAATTGTTGATAATATTGCAGTGAAGATAGGAGAAGTATTCACTAGAACAACACTTGCTGCAACAGTTGTCATGAAAAGAGATGTAAACCATGTCGAAAAGTGAAATGCTAAAATGACACCGATTCCGATTAACCACTTCCAATTCTTACGAATCAAAGGTCCTCTGTAAGCATGCGTATCTTTTCTTACAACTCCAATGGATGCCATAACAACAGCTCCATAAAGAGTCCTCCAGAAGACAATTACCAAAGGATCGGATTGGCTGAAGCGAATTAAGATGCTTGCGGAGGACACCATAGAAACAGAGAGGAATAGAAGAAGAACAACCTGAGAACGACTCGATTCAACACTCTCCGGGATTCGCTCCAAATTAGTCGCACCTTCTAAAAATCAGTTCCGCATTGCACGCAACGGTGATATTTCCGCTCCTGATATTCTGCAATATTACATTTGCATCTTGGGCATTCATCTGAATAATGGATCTTTTCAATATCTAAGTGACGCAAAATCTCAACCACCTCATCAACCGAGGTGTATTCAAAAAGCGCTTTTCGGTCGGTACCCTCAACCATCTTTGAGAGGGATTTTGCATTACTTTGTCGAAAGAGTAGAATTGGTGTTTCTATCTCCCGAGCCAACATTATTTCCATTCCAACTCCTAATGAGGGATTTGAAACTTCTGCGATTAAAACATCACACTTGCGCACTTGTTCAACGTCCCTCCTATAAATCTCGGTAGGTTCGGCGGGTTCCAAGAATTGTGGAGCAAAAACAGTAATTCCTCGGGATTCTAAGTGATTAACAACTACCTGATAGAAGTCCTCCTTACGTAATTCAGCATGTATAATGGGACCTGATAGATACACGTGTACCACTGGAAACACCTAGCAAGTCAGACTATATCGTATCGCCACGGAGATTATCTGTATCTGTTAGAAGCTCTTTTGTTTGCGGTAAGGTACCATCGTCAGGTATCTCTTCCATTGTTCCAGCACGCCCAAGAGTTAGCTGCATCTTGCCTTGCCATTCTTTTGCCCAACCATCTTTGATTTTGACAACCTTTCCAGCAGAGAGACCCTGACCCTCTCTGAAACCCCATAATGAAAGAATTGCAGTTCCTGTTTCATCAGCTACTAAGACCTCAGTAAGCTGTGTTTTTCTGCCGCTCTTGGTGGGAACTATCCGAGGTGGTGCAACAGATAGAATTCTAACAATGAGCTCAGGAACATTTTTCCCAATTTCGACTTCATTCATCTTCACGTGCTGAAACCTCATATAGAAAGGGATTCAACTCACAAATCAGTCTTCCGCAGAGCCCATTCTTCAAAACACGAATATCCTATTTCTCTTCTTCCTCTCTCATTAGGGCAAATAGTGCATCAAGTGCATCTAGGTCTTCTTCGATATCCCCAGTTTCCTCTTCTGACGTTGAACTTGCTGCTTCATCAGGTGTGCCTAATATATCATCCAGTTCTTTGAGCGCTTCTTCAGCAATCTCTTCGGTCGTTGGCATCTCATCTTTTGGAGGAGTCGTTTCTTCACTTGAAAAAGCTTCAAGAGCTACATCAAGTTCATCATGAGAAACTCGATCAATCTCAGCTGAGATTATCTCATCAGCATCAAGAGCTTCAGATATTATTTCTTTTGCAATTTTCCTTGAATTGTCATCTGATTCGATTGGATGAGATACCTCAGGAACGGTTGAATCCTCACTCATCTCCCAAGAGTCAACCATTGAAGCGGCTTCTGGTGATGTTTCTAAAACTTTCATATCACCAACATATAATTCCTCTTCAATTTCTTCCATTGAAGTTTCCGATACTTCTATTGTTTCAGACGCTTCCAACTCTTCTTCATGAGATTGTGGTACAATCGGTTCTTCCGTTTCTTCTTCAATCTCCACGATTTGCTCAGTAAGGGGCCCCTCATCTTCTACAGGAATTTCAATCTCTTCCTCTGGTTCATCTTTTATTATCGAGACTGGACCCTCGTGCTCCTCTGAGCTAATCTCACCCTCTACCGTGAGTATTTCTTCTTCATCTTCATCAGACGGTATATCAAATTGAATTTCATCAGGAGCCACAGTAACTTCCTCAGGATAGTCAATCTCTGAAACCAATTCCTCTTCAGGAGCTCCTAATGATGGAAGAAGTTCCTCTTCCTCCTCTTCCAGTTCGACTTCGTTTTCTATCACTTCTAGAGAATCCTCTAACTCAGGCGAAGCATCTAATGAAGGAAGGTGTTCAATGTCAGCTATTTCATCCTCCATTATCTCAGGAGTCGTTTCTGGCATTGGTTCGATTTCAACTTCCTCGACTTCATCTTCCTCTTCAACGACTTCTTCGATGATTTCTATTTCGTATTCATCACCAAGCTCATCAGCTGAAATCACATGACCCTCTTCATCTACATAGACCTCTTCTACTTCTTCCTCATCTGAGGTTGTTTCTAAAGCCGCCTCACCCATAGGTTCACTGATGGCTTCAGCTGTTGCTTCATCTGTGAACTTGAGAAGTTCTGTCGCTGGAAGATCTGGTAGGACTACTCCAACAAATTGAGCGGCAGCGGTCATTAGAATTCTAAGCATTTCATCTCTTCTGGTTTTGTCAATAGCTACCATTGGATATGTTGGGATGCCCAAGATTTTCTGGACAACCTCAGGTCGCATTGCGTTTGGTTTGTCCTGTTTATTTGCAAGGGCAAAAACGGGTACTTTGGGAGCGTCTCTTTTGATGAGTTTGTATATGTCCTTGCTTATGATTACATTTCTTAGCGATGAATCACATACAAGGAATATCACATCTGCACCATGAAAATAAAACTTCCAGAGATTTCTGAAACGTTCCTGTCCTGCAAAGTCCCAAAGAACGAGCGAATAGTTACCAAATCGAATGTTCTCTACTGTTTCAAGATTTAACGCTATTGTAGGAACATATTGGAGAGGTGGGGTATCACCCATTAGTAGGTGGAGTGTAGTGGTTTTTCCAACACCACCTTCTCCTACAAGTGCAATTTTTAATCGTGTGACCACTGAAGGATCAATAATTGCGCCATATTGCTCAAGCACTTCAATCAATTCTTTCTTCATAAGATGCCTACGTAGAGCTTTGACTGCAGAATCAAGTCGGTCACCTATTGCTCCTTCATCTTCCCCTTTATCAGTGACAAAAACAAGAATGATGTCCTTCGCTAAATCTCTACCATGAAATTTGCTATCTCCTACAATTAAGGGGAAATCAGAGAGTGTTGCATCCTCTTGACGAAGCTCCTCCCTGGTTGTGATGAATTCATCTAAATTGCTTTTTTCAACTTCAACTGGCCAATACTGCGTCATTGCCAGAATCTCATATGTAGAGATACGAACAAGGAATGTGTTGTGAATCAAAGATTGTCACCAGGATGAGATGTTATTCGCACATGTGGCTTCGGTCACTTACAGATTTCAGCTAGACTACTTATGAGATAATCTTGTGTGTTATGAGATGATTATCTGAAGAACACGGATTGGAAACGGGACGAATGTCCCGCATCCGTGGAGGCCTTCAGTATCGAGCGCACGGAAGAATTCAGTTATGCGCAAGTTCCGAGTTGGGACACTCGGAAAGGGACCAATGCGTACAGAAACTCTAGGGACCGTAAACCGTGTGTTGCGAATGCGAGTTCCTATGACGGGGATCCGTTGCTCAACACTGTTGGCTTCGAAGGTTGCGTCACCGAAGTGTCGCAAGTCAAGTGATGCCATACCACATATGAACTTTCCTAGTGTCCGAAAATACGAAAAGGCATTCCATAATCCGCAGGGACATAAGAAACGCTCTCATAACACTTCTTTTTGCGAGTGTCTGGTATAGTCAAGAGTGAACTTGAGTTAATCGCAATGACCCATTGATAGATTACAGTTTTCGCATATGCTAAAAACAGCTCTATTTGGAATATGTGCCTAGTGAGAAAAACTACCTTCTTTTGACTTGATTGTAATTGGCCATCACTACGGGAGTATGCCTAACGTGGAAAATTATCACGTAATAATCGCAAATGTTGGTGCACCATCTCCATAAGTCGAGTATCATCAGGAGTCTTTTCGAGTTCAGTGACAAGAGTACTCAGGAAATACTCTGGGAAGAAAAGACGGACACGAATATCATTGAGTAGAAACAACCATTTATCATATTCACCAGATGGTCCTTTACGTCGTTTTTCAGATACTACTCTATATTTCTTCAGCGTCTGAATTGCTTGCTTTAGCTCTTTTGGTGGTATTCCTAGGGTTGCCTCAAGTTCAGAGATATTTGTTGGCTGACGGCGAAGTACACTCAGTGTGTCATAAGCATCGGGGTCAGCTAAAATCTGGGCTATTGCGACAGTATCCTCAGGAGTCTTCTGCCATTCAGTGAGAAATTCAAGTACCTCACTCTTGTATTCAGCGGCAAGTTCAGGATCCAATACAGAGGATGCAGATTCCATAGATACAAGTGGGGGAGCTCGAAAGACTTCGAGATCTTTTATCATGAATACACAAGTTCTACCTATCTCATCCACCCATTCTGTCTTCACTAGACCTAACTCCTCAAACGGGGCAACAATTGAATCAACGCTTACACTTGGAAGACCTGTCACCATTTTCAACCATTCTTCTAGATCTTCCTTCGTGATTCCTCCCTTCCATAACTTTGGAAAGACCGCACGATAGACCTCATCTGAAAAGAGTCTTGCTAATCGTGATTCATCAGTCATCCCTGCGAGGCGAATAATTCGTCTGTATGTGTTATCCAATTCTGATTGAAGCTCTGCATCCGTCATAGATACAACAGCATTAGTAATTGGAGACACAACAGAAGTAATAGCAGCTTCGTAGGTTTTTGCATCTTCAGAGGGTGTGAGTAGAAGAGAGATACAATACTGTTCTTCCTCTCTGACAATACCAGTGTAGTATGATGCTACATTGTATTCTTCACCACCGATTCTCACACTAAGTGATGAGAATCCAGCGGTTGCATCACCCATTGCATGTGAGGTGAAAATACGCATTATTTCAGTGTTCAGATCTTCGCGATAATAATCTGCGAAGTCTCCTGGCACTTTGGCTTTAAGAACTGCGCCAATTTTCGAATCCCAGTCAATCAAGAGCATTGCGACAGGCATCTTTTCCGTTCTCCCGGTCCCATCAATATTGCGTGGAGGAGCTAATCTCTGTAACGATGCATGGAGTGTCACTAAAAAAGCTTGTCACTAGCCAATTCGCTTTTCCGTAAGACCCCATATTTTATCGCAAATGTTTGCGATATTTGCAATTTACATATTCTTACTCATATAATTGAGTATTGCCTTTAGGACTTGACTATATACTTCTTCCAAAGACTGTGTTGCATCAATTACTACATAATTTCCTGAATCTTCCTCCACCATCTCTAGATAGGCGGCTCGGACTTGGATAAGCCGATCCAAGCGTTCAAATTGTTGATTTAACGCCTCCCTATTATCAAGAAGCCTATTCAATCCTGCTTCAGCAGAGATATCTAGTAAGAAGATTATATCTGGCTCAGGTGCGTTTATCTCCTCCCTGTTGCGCTGAAGAATCTCCTTCCAGTGAAAATCAGTACTTGTTGATTGATAAGCTCCATGAGCAATAAAGTATCGGTCCATCAGGACAATCTTACCATTCTGAAGAGCTGGTACTATCCGGTTCTTGACATGCCAGTCGCGATCACGTATGTACAAATCAAATTCCTCTTGACCAGAAAGTTCTCCTCGTGGAGTTCGTTCTCGTATTTCTTTCCCCCATGGACTCTCTCTGGTGGGTTCTCTTAAACGCACAACTTCCAGCCCTTTCTTTGTTAAAGATGCTTCAACAATATCACAGACTGAGGTTTTTCCTGCTCCATCAATTCCTTCAACCACAAAGAGATAACCAGGATAACCATGCTTACGATTTTCCTTCAAAGGGGCATTACTCCTGTCAAGAGAATAAATCTGTGACGCTTTATCACGGTTTTAGATGCTTCGGTGATAATTATAGAGGGACAGGAATATTCCACAAAAATACATAAGGGATGAATACCGTGTTCGCCTGCGTCAGGGGACTGATGCATGGGGAATATTCGCGATAAAGGATGAATCATTTCGATTCAGGAGTGAATAATCGACTGGGTACCTCCCATGTTTGAAAGACTGCGAAAGCGATTTGCGTTTTAATGCGCAATGCTGCGTTCGTTCGTTCAATAGAACCCATTTTGGGTCTAAGGTCCCCTTGCAGAGTTCTTGTACTCGGTCGGTTCACAATTCCATATCTTCTCGGATTTAGTAAGAATTATATACGAATTTATCTCGTAGGATAACATATCCTACGGAGGAAGGAATGCTGACCCCTCGAGCACGGTATGGATTCTTTGCAATTATCCTGTTCATCAGTCCTATTGCAATTACATCACATGTTGCTGCTCAAGATGTACCTTTTACCAATGAAAGTTCTGTTGTTCTAGAGATAGACTTTGGAAATGGCATTCAAGAAACATTCTTTGGTATCAACGG